>JAUQZZ010000075.1 GCA_030586765.1 Candidatus Brocadiales bacterium
GTAATAGTCTTTTCACTAAAGTTTGACTTAACCCAGGCCTGGATGATAAAGGGACGACCGCCTGTTCTGTTAATTACTTCGTTTATTTCTAGCGAGCTTCTGGTGGTATGGGGGCCATGGACAAGCTGTATTAATTCTTGTATCTCCTCAAAGGTGAAGCCAGGGATTTCTACTAATCTTGTCTTTAGGGCCTGGAGTTCTGGGCCGTGCCGTTTGAGGAAATCTATTCCGTTAGGAACCTCGTTGTTTAGTCCAAAGATGATAAAGAATCTGTTAGGCAGGTTTCGGGCGATACCCATCAAGAATTCCTGAAAACTATCAGGACCCATCTCTGCTTGGTCTACCATAATAAGGTGTCTTTCCTCGCGCTGGGAGGATTCAGATACTGCCTGGAGAAGTCTGAGGTATACGGTAAAGAGGGCTGGCCTGTGTTGTTCCATAAGTTCTTCCAACTTAGCCCGGGCTGACCATCTTTTGGAGGCATCCTTAAAGACATTGGCTAACGTCTTTGAGGTGTTTTCAGTCTTTATCCTGAGGTGTTCTGAGACAGAGCCTATGATGTCTGAAAATACGCCAGTGGCCAACCCCCGCCAATGGGATAGGAGCTTCTGTCTAAAAAGGTTGGCCTTTTCTCTTAAATCTCTATGGGAGGGCGGTAGCCATTGGGTCAGTATCTGGGATAGGACTTCTAAAAAGAGGTGGTTAGATTCTGAGGAGCCTTCGAGCCTGTAATAACCCTTAAATAGGCTGTCAGAGCGTAAGTGTTCCAGGAGTTGTCGGAGGAAATAGGATTTTCCAATTCCATGAGGGCCCAAGATTGGGATAATCGCCTTTTGGTTTTGACTCAGTATATCTTCTATCCTTAGTAACGGTTCCCTTCTTAGTACATTGGCTTCTTGCATGGAAGTTACTCTATAAAAGTTACTGCCTTTTCTCTGGGCGCCCTTCTTGGGGCTGTGGGGTGCTCGGCAGGATAACCCACGGGGATGATGGCCGTGGGGCGTAGGTAGGTGGGTAGTTGTAGGGTATCGGAGGCCTCTTTCTCATCGAAGGCGCCCACCCACACCGTGGCCAGGCCCAGTTCCTGGGCTACCAGGAGGAGGTTCTGGACGCTGGCCGCCACGTCCTGTATGGTGTAGAGGTCTTTGCCGCGGCTTCCGTAGTATGTGCCTATGCGCAGGTCGCAGCAGGCCACCACCACCAAGGGGGCTTCGGCTATAAAGCCCTGCCCCCAGGCCGCCTTCGCCAGCTTATCCTTGACCTCTTTATTATAGACAAAGTAGAACTTCCTGCTCTGGAGGTTTCCTGCGCTGGGGGCCCATATTATGGCCTCTATCAGGGCTTCAACCATCTCCTTGGGTATTGCCTTACTTAGGAACCGCCTTACGCTCCTTCTTTCCTTTATGACTTCTAGGATACTCATGGCTCTTGCTCCATTGTGGGCGTTCTTATGTAGGTGGCAACCCATCTCGGGCGGACCCACGCTACACACTATCTATGGTCTGTTAGTAGTTATGCGATAAAGGGGGAGGAAGGTAGTGAAGATGTCCCAGTTCCCCTGCTGTACGTCTTCTGAGTCCCCATTGCGGAAGTCCATCCAGACGACCCTATCCTGGTAGATACAGGGCTGCCGCTGAGGGGCAGGAGAGTCGCAGAGTGGTTTCTGCGTGCCGGTGCTTATATCATAAATATAGATAGTGCTCTTACCGCCCCTTTCATCTACCCAAAGGGCAGTATCCTTCCAGACCTGGGGCCACCACTGTTTTGAGGGCTCGTTGCAGAGGCATAAGGTGGTCTTTGTTGAGATATCATACATGTAAATATCCCAGTTTCCATTCCTGGTATCCACCCACAGGATGCGCTCACCATGGATAACAGGACTAAACTGGTCGGAGGAATCGTAGGTGATCCTCTCTTCCTCTTTTTTAGTGAGGTCGTAGAGGTATATGTCCCAGTTTCCATGACGGTTATCATGCCAGACCACCTTGTCTTTATATATATCTGGGCGTCCCTGAGTAGCGGGGTCATTTGTTATTTGTAGTGCCTCTTCGTTCTTTAGGTTATAAAGGTATATGTCGCCCAGTCCATACCCATTCCTCCAGTCCTCCCACACTACTAGGTCGCCCCACACCCTGGGAAGGAGCTCGTGCCAGTCTCCTTTGGATACGGGCCTGTTATCACCACTTTCCAGGTCTAGAAGCCACACGTCCCAATTCCTAGACCAGGCCTGATAAACCACCTTATCCCTGTGGAGGCGTATGGAGCTTATCTCTTGTTCGGTCTCTAGTAGTGGCATCTCCTCATCCTTGGAGGGGTCGTACATGAAGATATTAGCACGTCCCATGCGCCTGTCGAGCCAAAGGATTCTGGAGCCCCATATCTGGGGATGGAACTGAAAGGCGGGATGTGTGGTAACGGCCTTGCCACAGGAAGAATGCCCAAAGGAGGAGGGGCAGAGGCAGAGGGATAGGAGAAAAAAGAAGGCAGGAAGCAAAAGAGCTTTCGTACTTTTTACTCTTAGTGCCAGGACGTGGAGACCTTGCATCCAGTATCTGTAAAGATTTTTAAAAGAACGACACGTGAAAAGTTAGAATCGCACAGGTATAGGTTACCTTTTTCTTTTATAGCCCTTTTTGACGGGATTTCGCCCTTTTCCCTTTGCCTTCTTCGCTACTTTTTCCCTGGGGCATCGTATCTCTGGCAGAAATAACTCATTTTGACGGGAGAGCGGGTCTAGCTCAAAGAAGTGTCTAAGACCACATTCTGGACACATGAAGGCTACAATGGGTATAGGTATCTTGTGCCTACAGAAATCGCACTGGAAAAATTCAGATTTCATAGGAACCTCCTTTAAACATACATTATAAAGTATTTAACACCTTTTAGCGAAAGAAAATTAATGATTCTTGGTGATTTGAGTTCTTGACAAATTTTTTAAAAGAAGTATAATTTTTGTTTTGTCCCTCATTCCAATCTTAAAGTGTTAATTCTGAGCAAATGCGAGAAGGAATATTAAGAGACATGGAGGCTCAGGTGAAGAAAGCAGGTGGCCCTTATCGCTTTAGCACTGTACTGGCAAAAAGGACAAGGCAGTTAGTGAAGGGCTCTTTAAGGGCCTTCGGGTCTGAGCCTTTGGACCCAATTAATACAGCTCTAGGAGAGTTTGCCCAGGGCAAGTTGCAGATACTGGAAGAAGGTACCCTCCCTGAGCTACCAGAGAAAAAGGAGAAGAAGTAGGTAAGCAGATGATCAAAGTAGACCACTTGACGAAGCGTTACGGCGATAAAACAGCTGTAGACGATATATCCTTTGAGGTGCAGGAGGGGGAGATATTGGGCATGTTAGGCCCAAATGGTGCTGGCAAGACCACTACCATGCGTATCCTTACCTGTTTCACTCCTGCCACCTCGGGTTCGGCAACGGTAGCGGGGTGTGATGTCTTCGCAGATTCCCTAAGGGTTAGAAGGCAGATAGGATACTTACCAGAGAGCGTCCCTCTCTACCTGGATATGAGGGTAAATGAATATCTCCTGTTTAGGGCCCAACTTAAAAGGGTGCCCAGAAAGGAGATATACCCCAGGATCGAGCAATGCCTGGAGAAATGCGGTATTGTGGAGGTTAAGAACCAGATAATAGGTACCCTGTCTAAGGGTTACAGGCAGAGGGTGGGTCTGGCTGATACCCTAATCCACGACCCAAAGATATTAATCCTTGACGAGCCAACCATAGGTCTTGACCCAAATCAGATACGGCAGGTCCGACAACTCATCAAGGAGCTGGGACAAAGACATACCATCCTGTTATCCACCCACATCCTGCCCGAGGTAGAGATGATATGTGGTAGGGTTATCATCATAAACAGAGGTAAGATTGTAGCCAATGACACACCTTCTAATCTGGTGGCAAGGCTTAGGGGCGGGGCTACTGTGAGTCTTGAGGCTAAGGGGCCCTCAGAGGTTATAGAGAGGGCCTTAAGGGAAATCCCAGGTGTTATTAGGGTTACTGGTGGAAACAAAGGGCAGGTTAATCAATTCTTGGTAGAATCGGATAAAGGTAAAGATGCCAGGGAAGATATCTTTAAGACCTTTGCCAGGAATGACTGGATATTGTTAGAAATGAAGAGGGATGTAATGACGCTGGAGGAAATCTTCCACCAGATTACTACTCAAGAGGCGGAGGAGGCTTATCGAGAAGAAGTGTCCCAAAGGCCTGCTGGAGGGGTTAAGGAGAGGCTTTCTGGAATCTTAGGCAGGCTGAAGAGATAAGAGACAGTTACGCAAGATGCGGTTATTGACCGAATTCTACTGCTTCCCGACAGGCGTAGGGATAAGAGGTATAGAAAGATGAATAATGTGCCTACTGTGTTTAAGCGGGAGATGATATCCTATTTTTATTCTCCTATTGCCTATATAGTAATAGCAGTCTTCCTGGTCTTTTCGGGCTATTTTTTTGCAAGGATTCTAGCCCTTACCCAGCAGGCCACTCTCACATATAGCCTGGCCAATACACAGTTTATCCTCTCTATACTAGCGCCGGTGATAACTATGAAACTCCTATCAGAGGAGGTGCGGTCTGGCACAATAGAGATGCTTATGACAGCCCCAGTTACGGACTTCGAGGTGGTCTTCGGAAAGTTCTTGGCCGCCCTATTTCTCTATCTTGTCATGTTAGCCCCCACCCTCCTCTATGTGGTGTTTCTCAATTGGGTGGGGAAGCCAGATATAGGGCCCATCATCTCCAGCTATATCGGGCTGGCCCTGATGGGGTCTATGTTCGTCTCTGTAGGGTTGCTTATGTCTGCCTTGACCAAGAACCAGGTGGTGGCAGGTGTGACAGGCATTGTGACCTTGGTGATATTATTCTTTGCTGGTTATGCTGTGTCAGGGACGGAAGGCTGGTATGTGGCTGCCCTTCAGTACATAGGCACCTATGACCACTGGGAGTCCTTTACCAAGGGCCTGGTTGATACCAGGGACGTAGTATATTACATAAGCATAACAGCTCTATGTATCTTTATTGCAGTTCGCATTGTTGAAAGTAGGAAGTGGAGGTAAGGGGTCTTGGAGGGAAGGAAATCTGGAAGGTTGGACTATAGCGCACTTCTGAGGCGCAAAACGGTTATAGGGGCTAACGTAGTATTGATGACCCTTATTGCCTTTGGCATCTTTGCCATGGGGAGTTATCTCAACGCCAGGCATTATGTCCGCTTCGACTTTACAGACACAGGTAGATTCTCCCTTTCTACCAAGACCAAAAATATATTAAAGGGCCTGGATAAGCCTGTAACGGTAACCGTACTCTTTAACCAAGCAGAACTCTTCTACGACCGAATTGTTGATATTTTGAGAGAGTATGAGTACACCTCCTCAAAGATAAAACTAGTGCACATAGACCCCGTCCGAAATCCCACAAAGATGCGGGAACTTACCCAGAGGATAAAGGCGGAGGAGATACAGCTTAACTCCATCATCTTTGAGTGCGGAGAAAGGGCCAAACACGTAGGCCAGGCAGATGTTATAGAGCGCAAGTTCCCCTTCAAGTTCAAAGGAGAGGAGGCCTTTACCGCTGCCATCCTCAGCGTTACCCAGGGGGAGCAGACGGCTGTATATGTGACCACTGGTCATGGAGAGCGGGGGCTGGAGGACTACGACCGTCCAGGTTTTTCTGATATAGCTACCGCCCTGAAGAGGGACAACTATAGGGTCATTCCCCTGGACCTGATGACCAGGAAGGAGATACCCGCTGACTGCGAAGTGCTAGTGATTGCTGGTCCAACAAAGTCCTTTGGTTCCGAGGAGATAGCCTTTATAAGGAGTTATATAAGTGACCGTAAAGGTAGGCTCCTTGTTATGTTAGAACCTGCCTTTGGCCCTTACGAGAAGACAGGGCTTGAGGACCTGCTTAGGGAGTACTGTGTGAATGTTAAGAGTAATACTGTGGTGTACAATAAGGTCCAACTGCCTTTTTATGGCCTGCAGACGGTGGCTGAAATCTATGTAAACGAAGAAAGGTATCCTGAGCACAGGATAACCCAAGATATGAGGAGCCTCAACAGCGTATTCTTCGGTGCTTGCGCCATAGAATGCCTCCCAGCTTCTAATGAAAAACCCTATCAGTGCAAGCCCCTGGCCATGGGTCCTGACAATAGCTGGGGTGAGACGGATGTAGGCATAGCTCATCAAAAACCTGAGTTCAATCAGGATAAAGACCTTGCTGGTCCTATTACTATTGCAGCGACATCTGAGCCAGTAGATACGGAGGCCCAGGCAGCTATTGCCCATGGCTCTATTCCTGTTCAGGCCCCGCCTAAGGGACCACGCATCACGGTCTTTGGAGACGCAGACTTCATTGCCAATGAGTATGCTGGACACCCTGGCAACCGAGATATATTCCTCAACTCAGTAAATTGGCTTACTCAGAAGGAGACTCAGCTAGGAATCTCCGCAAAACCACCCGATGTAAGACGCGCCATGGTAGACCCCAGACAGATGAAGCTCATATACTGGATTTCCGTGGCGGGGATGCCTGCCTTTGGACTGATAGTGGGGAGCTACGTCTGGTGGAGGAGAAGGAGGTAAGAGGGGGAAGATGCGACTAAAGACCACTCTGGTACTTCTGGGTATAGTTCTTGTCCTGGGACTTTTTGTCCAATTCTATGAGAAGAAGAGACCTTCCACGGAGGAATGGCAAGAGCAGGCATCTAAGGTATTCCTACAGTTCGATTCCAAGAGGGTTACTGGATTAGAGATCAAGAAGGAGGATGGGGTAACATTACTGGAAAGGATAGGTGAAGGGCGCTGGGAGATGAAGTTGCCCCTGAAATTAAGGGCAGACGACTCGGAGGTTAACAGTATCCTTACAGAGTTTGAATTTCTCACAAAGGGGGCCACTATTGGGCCTGAGAAGGGTGCCTCAGTAGACCTGGCAAGCTATGGCCTGGATAAGCCTCACGTGGAGGCCTCTTACTGGACAAGCCCCAGCAAGGCAGACAAACGCACCTTCTTTGTGGGGAGTAAAAGGGTAGGCGGCAACGAGGTCTACATGAGGGTTGAAGGTGGCAAAGAGGTCTACATGGTATCAGGCGCACTCCTGGAGAAGCTTACAAAGACCATGAATGACCTCAGAAGTAAAGATGTCGTGGAAGTAGACCCCAACGCCGTGGAAAGATTAGAACTACAATACCCCGCAGGTGAGACCATCCTATGTTCTAGAACAGGTGAGAACTGGAGACTGGAAGAACCAGTCTCTGACCAGGGGGATAGTGAGAAGATAATGCAGGTCATCCATAACCTCAACGCCCTGAGGATTGATAAAAATGATTTTATTACTGATAAGCCGGAGGACTTATCTAAATTTGGGCTGGATAACCCACAGGTGGTTGCCACCGTCTATAAAGGGGACTCATCTCAAGGGCTGCTCCTTGGACATAGACGTGACAATAAAGTATACGCCAAGCGTAAGGACGATGCAGCAGTATTCTTCCTGAAAGATATGACCGTAGGACTCTTTGAAAAGAGCCATAATGAGCTCAGAGACAAAAAACTAGCCAGGTTTGACCCCCTCTATGTAACCAAGTTCGAGCTCAGGGCCCGGGGTTCTGTGATGAGTATAGAGAAGACGGAGCAGTATGATTATATGGTCCTCAAGCCTGTGCAGGTTATGGCAGATAGGGACGCCTTTAAAGGCTTTCTGGAGGCTATAAAGGGACTAGAGGTACAGAACTTTGTGGCCGATAAACCTACAGAATTAGCCTCCTATGGGTTAGATAGTCCTCAAGCGGAGATAGTCATCACCATCAAGGACGTACCAAAACCCATAGAAATTCAAGTGGGTAAGAAGGACGAACGGGGTTATCTATGCTACGTAAAGAGGGCTGGAGAGGCCCCTGTATTTTCTGTTAAAGCCGAGAAATTCTATGAGCCGGCCACCCAGGGATACCTGGCCTTCAGAGACCGGCTGGTAATAGAGTTTAATAGGGACAAGGCTAAGAGGCTGATGCTAGAGAGAAAGGATAAGCGTTTTACTGCAGAAAAGACATCTGACCCGAAAGAAATATGGGAATTAAGTGAGCCTGTGAAGGTAGAGACGGACGAGGAAATTATAAATAACATCATTTGGTCCCTTTCCTTCCTTAAGGCCGATGGCTATGTGGCAGAGAACCCTGAGAGTCTAGCGCCTTACGGACTGGACGCTCCCAGGATAAAAGCAACCATTGCCTACGAGAAGGAACAGCCCAAGGAGACGGAGGAGAAAGGTACCCTATTGCTTACAGAGAAGGAACCCGTTGTAGAGAGTAAGACCTTGCTTATAGGTAACAAGGTAAAAGAGGGAGAGAACGAGAACTCTTACGCTATGATGCAGGGTGGTAACCTTGTTTTCCTGCTGAGCTGGACGGATGTCCGATACCTGGAGTCCGAGCTCGCCTCAAAGATGGTGATGAAGTTTGACTCAGAGGGGGTAACGAGGGTGTCCCTTAATTATCCCGATAAAGAGGTGCTATATGAAAAGAAGGGCGAGATATGGGAGATGGTCAAGCCCGAACAGAAGCAGATTACTAGTAAAGAGGTGGATACCATACTCTACAGCCTTAAAAACCTAAAGGCAGAGGATATAGCACAGTACACCTCCGGTAACCTGGCAGAGTTTGAATTGGACAAACCCAGCTTTAAGATTGCTCTCACTACCAAAGAAGGGGAAAAGGTGCTGGCCCTGGGTAAAGAGACAGAAAAGGATAGGTATTTCTTAAAGGCTAGCGACTCGGAATTTATCTTCCTTGTAAGCAAAGAAAACGTTGAAAAATTAAAGACGGGAAGACCCATTGTAGACCTTAAAGGTGTCCCTTCCACTATGGGGGAGCATGGAGGCGCCACTTATCCCCCGATGAGTGGTGGGCATGGAGGCGCCCCACATCCTCCTATGGGCGGTGGTGGGCATGGAGGCGCTCCACATCCTCCCATGGGCGGTGGTGGACATGGAAGCGCTTCTCATCCTCCTATGGGCGGTGGGTATTAAAGCACCCCTTTCAAATTTCTAGCCTTCCTCAAGAGATGTCTTTTTTGTAGCGGCAAAGCTTGCTTTGCGTCAGTAGTTGTCCCATTTATGGGGCCGTAGGGCAAACCTTTAGGTTTGTCTGCCTTAGGCGGACTAAAGCCTTGTCCTACAAGCTTGATGAATCGAGCAACTACGTCTTCTATAGCAGATAAATCAACCGTATAAGCGCGCCAGAGGCCTTAAGAGACCTCTGAAAAAGTAGTCTAATCATCCATTTAAGGGTAGCCGCAGGCTTTAGCCTGCGTTATACGCACCCATAAAGGGTGCGGC
>JAUQZZ010000076.1 GCA_030586765.1 Candidatus Brocadiales bacterium
GCTACGGGCTGGACTATAACGACCGCTACAGAAACCTCCCATATATTGCCGTGCTCAAGCAGGAGTGCTACGCCAGGAGATAAGGACAACTGCCAGGGAAGACCTTAATTCTGTATCCTATCCTGTTCAGTACCTGCCAAGATGAAGGGGAGGCGGGCACATATACCCCTGTAGGGGTAATTCATGAATTGCCCCTACACCTTTATCGCCTCTCCATAAGGGCCTCGTAAGCCTGATATTCCTTATCAGCCTCTTCTGTCATTCCTGTTAGCTCATAGGCCAGGCCCAGGCCCTTATGGGCCTCGGGGTTGTTGGAGTCTAGTCTAAGGGCCTCTTTAAAGGCAGGGATGGCCTCTTCTAGCATGCCCCTCTTGCTGTAAAGGAGGGCAAGCCCAAGGTGGGCCTTTCCCAAATCTGGATTAGAGCTTATAGCTGCCTGATATTCAGAGAGGGCGTCTTGCAGCCTCCCCTCTTGCACGTAGAGGTCTGCCAGGGCATTATGGGCCTCGGCCAGTTTGGGGTCTATAGCCAGGGCCTTTAGCTCCTCTGAGATAGCCTCCTTTAGCATCCCCTTCCTGGTATAGACTATCCCCAGTTTTGCACGTGCCTGGGCGTCTTTAGGGTTCATTTCCAGGAGTTTCAGGCATTGGGCCTGGGCCTTTTCCAGGGCATTCTGGGAGGTATAGGCCTCGGCCAGGAGATAGTGGACCTCCAAAAGTTCGGGATTAATTGCGGATGCCGTCTCCAGTTCAGAGATAGCTCTATAGAAGACCCTCTTCATCATGTATAGTTTGCCCAGGTTCCAGTGGGGCTCTACCAGGTTGGGGTTCAGGGTGGTGGCCATGGTGAACTCGGCTATGGCCTCTTCTGTTATCCCCTTTTTCTCCAGGGCGTAGCCCAGGTTATTATGGAACTCTGCACACTCAGGAGCTAGCTCCAGGGCCTTCTTGTGTTCGTTAATGGCCTCATCAAGGAGTCCCTTGTCCAGATAGGTGTTGCCCAGGTTGCAATAACCTTCGGCGTATTTTGGGTCTAGTTCCAGGGCCTTTTTAAATTGTTCGATGGCCTCATCCAGGCGCCCCATCTTCTTATAGATAATCCCAAGATAGTTAAAGGACTTTGGTGAAGAGGGGTCTAGTTCCAGGGCCTTTTTACAGGCGCTAAGGGCCTCCTCCATGGAGCCCGTAGTGTAGTGCTCTAGGGCAAGCTTGTAGTAGTCTTCTGCTTGCCCACCCTCTTTTGTTGGAGGGGCCTGTCCCAATACCTCCCCATTTAGGAAGAGGGCAGAAAGGATTATCAGGGATGGTAGTACTAAGAGTCCTCTCAAGGTGCCGGTCATAGTAAAGAGATTTTAACAAGACCAGAGGGTATGGACAAGCCTTTTGTCTAACTTCTACGCATAGGGGACGCTTTTATTGTCATTCTGAGCGAAGCGAAGAATCTCAAGTAAGACAGGATTATTAGCCGAAGTGAAGAAAATTTTAGACCCTTCGCTGTGCTCAGGGTGACAAAGAAGCCCTTGTGGGTTAGGAGGATCAGGGGGATAAGAAGGTCAAAGGTTTATCTTTGAAGGGTTGATAGGGTAGAACTGTCTATTGGCTAGGGCGCCTGAGGATGCGCTCCCTGACGAATCTCTTTGCATGTACTAACCCTTCTTTACCACTAAGGGCCAGACCTGCAAAGAAGGGTATCCAGGTGAGGAACCAGGTGACCAGTCCTATCTTCCCCAGCGCTGGGTTCTTTGCCCCTACGCCCCCTCCCAGTACTGCCAGGGCTAACCACCCACACAATATGCTACCCACAATGAGGGCAATACCTAGCTTAAAGCGCCTAGTAAATGTGGGCTTCTCTTCTTCCAACTGCTTTACCTTTCCAGCACAAACATAAAACTTTCTTTAATTTTGTAGTGGTTGAGCTTGCTCGACTGTGGCAGAGCAAGCTCTGCCACTACAATTTTAATTTTTCAGAGGTCACAAACAGAAACAAGGCCGAGTATAGCAGATAACCCAGCCTTTTCAAATAATTTATGGAGGCCCTCTTGTAAGGGTCCTCTTTTCTGGTAAAATCGCACCATAATGGGCCTGTGGCTTAGGTTGTCTTTCCTATTATTCTTCATCCCCGTAATTGCTAGTCAAGAGGTCGAGGGTAGTGTTCAAATCCTGGGGCACGAACTCCTCTTAGAGTTAGACCTGGAAAGACATACCCTAAAGGCCAGGGATTCCCTAAGGCTGAGGTTAGGGCCAGAGAGGACCGTTTCCTTCTCCTTGAATAAGTCCTTGGAGGTGGAAAATATAAAGGGGGGTGCGGCCCTCCTAGAATGGCGGAGGGTTCAAAGGCACGACGAGGAGGGGGTCTTTCCCCTGGAGGTTACCTTTTCCCAGGACACTAAAGATAAAGAGGTCGTCCTGGAGCTTTCCTACCACGGCGTCTTCTACAAGCCCTTGGACAGCCCTGATGAACCCGAGGCCACTATTGCCCCAGACTTTATATACCTCACCCCAAGGGCCCACTGGTATGCTGATACACCCGGGAGCCTCTCTACCTTTAAGGTGGGTTGTTGGCTTCCCTTGGGATATGAGGCCGTTACCCAAGGTACGCTAGTGGAGAAGAGGAAGGAAGGAGAGCGACTTTTTGTGCTATGGCAGGGGGACTTTCCTTCTGACGCTTGTTTCCTTGTAGCCGCTAAGTACAGGGTAACCCACGAGAAACATGGACAGATAGACCTCTACACCTTCTTCTTTCCAGAGGAGCAGGAACTGGCCACCACCTACTTGGAGGCCTCAGGACGGTATCTGGATATGTATCAAGAGATGTTTGGGCCGTATCCCTTTAGTAAATTTGCCGTGGTGGAGAACCTCTTCCCCACGGGCTACGGCATGCCCTCCTATACCCTTCTTGGGAGGGCCGCCCTGAAACTGCCCTTCATTGTGCATATATCCCTGGGGCATGAGGTGGCCCACAACTGGTGGGGTAATTCTGTATTTACCCACCCTAGTCATGGAAATTGGTGCGAGGGATTGACCAGCTATGTGGCAGATTATCACTATCAGGAGCTCATAGGCCCAGGGTCTACCAGGGAATACAGGAGGGAACTCCTCAGGGCCTATGCCAATTATGTGCCAGAAGAGAGGGATTTCCCCCTGGAGGGTTTTGTAGAGGGTTCTATCCCTCGGACAGAAAAGGCCACCAGGGCCATAATCTACGGAAAGGCTGCCATGTTCTTTCATATGTTAAGGGGAATGGTGGGGGAAAAGACCTTCTTTGAGTCACTTAAGCAGGTCTATAAAAAGAGACAGTGGCAGCATACGCTATGGGAGGATTTTCAGGAGGTTTTCCAAGACCTCTCAGGGAGGAAGCTAGACTGGTTCTTTGAACAGTGGGTGTATCGTAAGGGAGCGCCTTTTCTGGAGCTGACAAAGGCTGAGGCAGAAAGGGAAGGAATGTCTTACAGGGTAAACTTTGAGCTATCGCAAGGGGCTGCAAGCCCTTCGCAAGGGCCTTATCACTTATTTCTGCCTATAGTCGTAGGGACAGAGACCGGGGAATCTCGCCATGAGGTGGAGATGGGTTCTGCCCACGGTAGATTCTCTCTGGAGGCGGAGGCACGGCCTGTTAGTTTGGCTGTAGACCCTGGTTATGACATCTTCCGCCGCCTACATCCTGAGGAGTTACCACCCACGATAGACAAGACCCTGGGTGATACAGAAATGTTGGTAGTATATCCTACGCAGGGGGATGCGCCTCTCCTTGAGGCCTACAAAGACCTAGCCCAGAACCTGAGGCCGCACGCAACCCTCAAGGCTGACAAAGAAGTGGGGGAAGAAGACCTGGGCAAGTCGCTTTTTCTTCTGGGTAATCAGGAGAATAATCTCCTGGTGAAGAGGTTTATGGATTCCCTTGCCCCTTCTTTGAGGCTGGAGCGCAGGGGTTTTGTACTAGAGGGGAAGCTACACGAGGAGGAAGGTGCCTCCTTGGTCTTTTGCACAGATAATCCTGTTAACAGGCATAAGGGCATCGGCCTCTTTTTTGGACAAAGTGCCGAGGCAATAAAAACCACTGGTAGGAAACTCATCCATTACGGCAAGTATAGCTATGTCCTTTTTCTTGACGGGGCTAGCATAGACAAGGGCATCTTTCCGGAGAAGATGAACCCGCTTTTCGTATCTTTTGGACAGACTGGAGGAGGATCGTGAGAGGTATTCTAGCTGTTGTTATCTTAATTTTGGTAGGCAGTTCCTTGATGGGGGAAGAGAAGGACTTGAATAAGGCCCAAGACCTGCGCTACATCACGGCCAAGGCCCATTACACCCAGGGGGTGAATTATGCTACCCACGGTATGTATGAAGAGGCCCTTTCAGAACTCAAGAAGGCCGTAGAACTAGACCCAAGATTTGCGGAGGCCCATTTTGAACTGGGGAAGGCATATACTAACATGGAGAACCCTGGAGAGGCCATCCCTGAATTTAAAAAAGTTTTGGAGATAAATCCCCATTACCAGGATGCCCACTACCAGTTAGGGTTGGCCTACTACGATAAGGGCATGGTGGATGAAAGCCTCTCCCTCTGCGAGGCCTATGTAAAAGAGAGGCCTCAGGACGGAAAGATGCACTCCCTGGTAGGCGTCCTCTACATAAAGAAGGGGCGCGTTGAGGAGGCCACCTCAGAGTTCAAGAAACAGATAGAACTTGATTACCATCCGGAGCAGGGTTACATCAATCTTGGTATGGCCCTGGCTATGAAGGATTCTATTGATGAGGCCATTGAGGCTTACAAGAAGGCCTTGGAACTCAATCCTAAAAACCCCAAGGCCCACTACCATCTGGGTTCTGCCTACCACAAGAAGGGACTGCTCGCTGAGGCAGAAAAGGAGATGGCCATATACAGGGAGTTGATGGGCAAATAAAGGGGTTTATTCTCCCCTCCTGCCTGCAGAAAGCCAGGGTTCCATGGACTATTAAAGGAATGATTTTTTCCTTGACACCTAACGGGGCTTTTGATACTCTCTTCGGTTAAACAACTTTTGTTTTTTTATTAACATCAAAGTACTTAAGGGGAGGAGGTGGTGTTGTTCTAACCTTCTAAGCCTTTACGCGGGTTATCTTAGTGTGTTGCTCCAGTAGACTTTCCCTTTCCACAGGAGAAAAAGAGATATGGATAATTACAAACAATATATTGCTGAGGCAATAGGCACATTTGCACTTATTTTTATCGGTGCTGGTTCTGTTTGTGCTGACTACTATTTAAAGCAGGGGGGTGGGACAGGTGTAGGCCTGCTGGGGATATCCATTGCCTTTGGTTTTGTAGTGGTGGCAGTGGTGTATTCTATAGGCTATATCTCTGGTGGTCATATTAATCCAGCAGTTACCATAGCCTTCTGGTTCGCTAAGAGGATGGAGGCCAATAAGGCCATCTTCTATATAGGCTCACAGCTAGTAGGGGCGGCGGTTGGGGGCTATCTCCTCCTGTTACTCTTCCCAGATGCCATGGCCTCTGTTCATCTGGGAACTACTGCCCTGGGTAAAGGGGTGACCCTCACGCAAGGTATCCTCATGGAATTTATCATTACCTTCTTCCTGGTGTTAGTGATTTTTGCTACAGCAGTAGACCCCAGGGCACCTAAGGGTTTTGCTGGTCTGGCTATAGGCCTGGTGATACTCTTTGGGGTGATGGTAGGGGGGCCCATAACAGGGGGCTCTATGAACCCTGCCCGTACCTTTGGGCCGGCCATAGCCTCTGGATTTTTTGAAAACCACTTCGTTTACTGGATAGGTCCTATCCTTGGGAGTATCGCCGCAGGCATCCTCTACGACAAGGTCTTTGTGGAGAAGAGATAGTCTTTCCACAAAAAATCAGGGTAGCACAAACCTTTTGAGCTTGTGCTACCCGTTAGTTCCTATCATTTCTCTGTAGGGGTTACGTCCCCTTTCTTCCTCTTCCAGCCCACCAGCAGGTCAGTGTATTCTCCATGTTTCCAGAAGTCGTAGGCCACATGCTTTATCCCTACCCTCTTTTCTATCTCAGCGAACCTCCTCAGGCGGCTGGCCTCTGCCTTAATCTGGGTTAGCCAGCGGTCTTGCATAAAGGCCCCCAGTCCGTAGGTGGCGTTATACCAGGCAAAATGGCTCATGGCCTTGTAGACGGCGTTGGTGATATAGACAAGAAGCTCAAAGCTCAGCCTTTCTACTTCAGAGGTGTTGTGCATTCGAGACTCTCCCCCAGGGAATTGGCTGAAGGTATAGTGTCCTGTCCAATCAGGGGCAAGGTCCTTGGGCATGGGGTCAAGGAGACCATCCTCATATAGGGCGGCTACAATACCCATGGCCTCTCGGTATTTAGTGAAGCTCACCTTCACGGCCTCATCTATGGCCTCCAACTGGTCCCTAGCAAACCTGGGGGAGTGACAGCCCTGGCAGGTCTTCACCCAGCCCTCTCTTTTCGCCCTGTACTGGGGGGCGCCTCTATCCACAAGGCCAGTGCCCATACCGCTGTGGATAGTGGAGGCCTTCATTACATTATGTTCTCCCTTTTGCATGTGACAGAAGGCACAGCTAGGTGTTTTGTAATTCTGTGGGGTAAGGGGCTTTGTCCAGTCCCATCCAGCACCCTCTGCCAGGTATATCATACCGTGGTAAGACTGCTGATACATCTCATACTCGTAGTGGTCTAAGCCCGTGTGGCAGACACCGCAGTTATTTGGCTTTCTTGCCTCGGCCAGGGAGAAATCATGCCTGGTGTGGCAACCGTCACAGCGGTTCTCAGCGATAGCATGACAGGTAGCACAGGCAGAGACCTCCTCCGCAGGTTTTTCAATCTGCCAGGGGACCTCAAGGACGTCTATGTGGTAGGCATGGGTGTGGGAGCCTACCTCACCACCCCTGTGTCCCGCCATCTGCTCAGCATGGCAGGCGCCGCAGGTGTTATAGGAAGGCATCTGGAGTTTCTGGTGGTTGTTGCCGTGGCACCTATCGCAGCCCACCACCTCTTTGCCTTCTGGTGGAGAGGCATGTTCACTCCTCTTCCACTGGGCGACTATCCCTGGGGTTTGCACCGTGTGGCAGAGGATACATTCGTCACTCTTGAACTCCCCTTCCACAGGGTTACCCGGGTGATACTGGACATTATTAAAGTAGTGGTCTGGGTCGTACCAGCGGATGAGGGGCATAAAAGAGAAGACCTTCCCATACTTCCCTTCCCCAGGGAAGAGTTCTTCAGGGCCTGTGTAGGTGGCTGTCAGCCCCCCGCCACCAAATATCTTACCGGAATCATCGGACTCAATAGGTTCATTTCTTAATTTTGAGAAGAATTGCTGTGTAGGTACTGTGACTTTAGCCGGGGCAGGGGCCTGGGCCTCTTCTATGCCTTTAGTTGGGACCTCTTCCACTGCCGCTTTTTCCTTCTTTTTAAACCACCAGGAGGCCAGGGCCTGGTTTTCTCCTGCATAGCTGTAGAGGGCCAATCCTGCCACAAAGAAGGCTATTACACCGATGCGAGTTCTAGGGCTTTTTACCTTATCCATTGGTCATTACCTCCTTAATTTTTGAGATTCGATTCTTGAGATAAGCCAACTTTGTCTCTGGAAGGTCTCTAGGTGTTCTAGGACTTGAAGGAAAACTCCCCACTCTTACCGCCACTCTTCTTTATCAGATGAACGTCTGAGATTACCATGGCCCTGTCTACGGCCTTGCACATGTCGTAGATGGTGAGGGCGCATACGGTAACTGCAGTAAGGGCCTCCATCTCTACCCCTGTCTGGGCCACCACTCTGGCCTCGGCCATGATTTCAATGGTATTCACACCGTTATTCTTATAGTCTATTTTCACGGAGGTCAGGTTCAATGGGTGGCACATGGGGATGAGCTCCCAGGTGCGCTTTGCCGCCATGATGCCTGCCACCCTGGCCACCTCCAGGACGTCACCCTTGGCCACTTTCTTGTCCAGGATTAGTCTCAGGGTCTCTGGCTTCATGTTAACCTTGGCCTGGGCAATAGCCACGCGGCTGGTAGGCTCCTTTTCCGTGACATCCACCATCTTTGAGCCTCCGGATTCGTCGAAGTGGGTGAGTTTGGTCATGGATACCTTCTTTACGAAAAATCTATTGTAGGGAGACCTTTGTGGGCCTAGGTATATAGGGGAAGGATAACCCCCTCCCTACAAAACGGCAATCTAGCATTTTAGATAATAAGGGTCAAGTAGAAAGGTGCTCATACCCCACCCTGGGTGATTTCTCTGAAAAGGGATAAAATCTCTTGGGCCACCTCTTTGGGGCTTAGTTTTGCGGTCTCTATCCTGTGGTCTGATGCCTTTTCGTAATAAGGCCTTCGATATTCCAGGAGGTGGAGTATCTCGTTATAGTCGTCCATAGGGGTGAGGCGGGGTCTCTGGGTCTTACTCTTTGGGTCGCTGTGGAGGCGCTGATAGATGGTATCGGCGTCGGCCTCCAGGAGGATTACCACGGCGTTTTTCTTCATATTCTTCACGTTCTCTTCCCTGAGCACTGCCCCACCGCCAGCGGCAATGATTTTATTCTCCATGAGGGAGAGTTCGGCTATTACCTCTTCCTCCAGGTCGCGGAAACGCCCTTCCCCTCCCTCCTTGAAGATATCCTTTATGTTCTTACCAATCTTTTTCTCCAGGTAGTCATCGGCGTCTATAAACTCCCAGCCCAACTCCTGGGCTACCAGCCTACCTGCCGCAGTCTTGCCTGTACCCCTAAAGCCTATTAGTACTATATTCACGGATGTTTATTTTAAACGGATGTTTCAGAAACTCTTTTTTATCTGATTTTCCAAGAGTACTTTTAACCTTTTTGCTTCTTTTAAGATTTCCTTATTCAGCTCGTACGCTACATCTGTTTATCTAAATTTGTAGAAACCCATGAGCTTATCTTCGGACGGCCACAAGGGCCGTCCCTACATTAAGCGTCCTTTAACGATTCCTTCCATAACCTCCAGGGGTGCCTTTCTGCCCGTCCAGAGCTCAAACTGCTCTGCGGCCTGATATATAAACATCTTTAAGCCGTTTAATACATAACAGCCCCTTTCTCGGGCTTCTTTCAGGAGGCGTGTCTCAGGGGGATTATAGACCACGTCAAAGACCCACATCCCAGGCCGCAAGACCTCAGTGGAGACGGGTATTTCCTCTACCTTTGGGTACATGCCTACTGAGGTGCAGTTTATCAGGACTTCTGTCTTTAGGTTTCGTAGGTCTTTGAATCCACTATAGCGGCATCCAAGGTCTCTTGCCAGGTTTTCAGCACGACCCTCTGTGCGGT
>JAUQZZ010000077.1 GCA_030586765.1 Candidatus Brocadiales bacterium
GTAACATACTACGCCCTAGACAAAGAATTAGCCACTAGAGTCCATGCCCTGGCCAAACGGCGTGGTGTATCAGCAAATACGCTCTTAAACTTGTGGGTGCAAGAGAAGTTAAAAGGGCGAGAGACTTGATTATAGGTGGGTAACGGCGTATTTGCGGTTCGTTGGATGAGAATGTAGCGTGGGAGTCATGCCATAGGCGGATCTGCCTCTGGCGGACTTGTCTCCCACGTTTTTTAACGTGCCAGATGTATGGTGCGTCTCGACGCACCATCTTTGACCAACACAATGCGAGTAGCGGTGTACTACAATAACAAGGACGTGAGGCTGGAGGAGAGGCCGACTCCGCAAGTTGGCCATGGCGAGATGTTGGTAAAGGTACTGGCCAGCGGCATCTGTGGCAGTGATGTGATGGAATGGTATCGCATTAAAAAGGCGCCCCTGGTGCTGGGCCATGAGATTACCGGAGAGATTGTCAAAGTTGGAGGAGGTGTGGAGCGCTACAAAATCGGCGATAGGGTCTTTGTCTCCCACCATGTCCCCTGCAATACATGCCGCTACTGCCTGAACGGTTACCATACCGTGTGTGAGACCTTGCACACTACAAATTTTGACCCAGGGGGGTTTGCTGAATATATCCGTGTGCCACAGCTCAACGTGGACCGTGGTGTATTTATACTACCTGAGGAGGTATCCTTTGAAGAGGGGACCTTTATCGAGCCCCTGGCCTGCGTGGTACGAGGACAAAGACTGGCGCGTATACAGCCGGGGCATTGCGTCCTTGTCATCGGCAGCGGTATCTCTGGACTGCTTCATGTGGCGCTGGCTAGCGCACTGGGGGCCGGGCGGGTAATTGCCTCGGATATCAATGAATATCGCCTGAAGGTGGCGGAGCAATTTGGAGCAGATGCTGTGATAAACGCCAAAGAAGATGTGCCTGTCCGCCTCAAGCAGATTAATGAGAACAGGCTTGCCGATGTCGTCATCGTTTGCGCAGGGGCCCTTCCTGCCTTTACTCAGGCGCTGAAATCTGTGGACCGCGGAGGCACTGTAGTATTCTTTGCGCCCACAGAACCGGGCGTTAATCTCCCTGTCCCGGTCAATGATTTCTGGCGCAACGGGGTAACATTAATGCCTTCCTACGGTGCTGGCCCCTTGGACATCACAGTGGCAATAGAAATAATCCGTGCCCGTAAGGTGCCTGTAGGGGAAATAATTACGCATCGGTTGGGTCTGGCAGAGACAGGTCTGGGCTTCCAGCTCGTTGCCAAGGCCAATGAGTCTATAAAAGTTATTATAGAGCCGCAGAGATAAGAAGCATTTAGAAGAAATCTCTGCAAAATGCCACAATTGTCATTCTGAGGGAGTGAAGCGACCGAAGAATCTCTAAAATGCTAGATTCTTCGCTTCGCTCAGAATGACACAGAGTATTGGAGCGACTTTTGCGAGTTCCCATCTAGCGAACTACAGAAAAAAAATATTAGCAGGTATCCTAATAAAGCCGTATTATGACTTTAATGAAAGATGGATAGGGTGGCAAACCCTGCCGTTCTTACATAAGCAGAGCAAGCTCTGCCACTACAGTTTAATTTTGTGTTGATGGTGTATGAAAGTAGGTATAATAGCAGACACCCACGATAATCTGCCTATGATAAAGAGGGCCCTGGATATATTCACTGCCCATGGGGTGGGTGCTATCCTTCATGCAGGGGATTTTGTGGCACCCTTTGCTTTGAAAGAACTCCTCAAGCCTGGTATCAGGCTTGTAGGGGTCTTTGGCAATAATGATGGGGAAAAGGCGGGTCTGAAGGAACTCTGTAGAGAGGTACACGAGGCCCCTTATCTCTTTGAGCTTGGTAGTAGGAATATCCTCATAACTCATTATATAGAGAGCGTGAGGGATACGCTGAGAAAGAAGGCGGATATAGTTATATCTGGGCACACCCACGAGCCAGAGATTCAAGAGGGCAAGCCCCTTTGTATAAATCCTGGGGAGTGCGGCGGCTGGCTCTATGGCAAGCCCTCTGTTGCCATAGTGGATCTATCCACCTCAGGCGGACTTGAGGCCCATGTTATATTCCTCTCATAAAGATTTCCTTTGGATATGCATCCTTTTTGTCTTAAGTAGCGCGGGTTGTGTCACCAGGGCACTGGTTATAGACACTAACCCCCCGGGGGCGCAGGTGTACGTGGACGACCAGCTTGTGGGGGAGAGCCCGGTAAGGGTAAAGTTTGTCCACTACGGGGTCCGAAAGATAACCATGGAGAAGAGGGACAAGGAAGGGAAGCTGATTTACGAGAGGAAGATTGTGTATGCCGATGTCCAGCCCCCCTTCTACCAGAGATTTCCGCTGGATTTCGCTAGTGATGTGGTGATACCAGTGAACATCAAGGACGAGCATGTCTTGAACTTCCAATTGGAACCCAAGAAGTTTAGGCCTCCAAAGGAGGTCAGGGAGGAGATGGTCAGGGATGCTGAGGAGCTTCGCAAGAGGGCCTTTGAACCAGAGGTTACAGTAAAAGGGGGTTTAGAACGTCTTTATGACATCCCGAAAGAACTGAAACCTTGAATTCTTTATTTAGATATGTTAAAAATGGTTAGAATTCTTTAGAAAGGTGTGGCTATGGCTGCAGGTTATCAGGGGAAACAGAAGCACAGATTAAACCGTAAGAAATATATCCTTAAAAGGCGCCAGAGGAAGACGAGGGCAAAGAAGTAATTCTTAGAGGGTCAGCTTCTAGATTTATATCCTCTTAGGGGTCTCTTTTACCTTTTTTCTTTTGTAAGTTTTATAAGAGCAGCTTGGCAAGGTCAGAATGAAGCCGTGGCTACTCCAGTTTGGCTGTGTCTTTCTGGCCCTTTTGGGCGGTCCTGTGGCCTACTTCCTCCTCCTCCGCAATCCCTGGGTAAGAAATACGGCCTGGCCCAACCTCCTACTCTTGGCCATAGCCCTTGCCTGGGGTTTTATTCAGTTAAGGCAGGGGCGCACGGCCTGGACCATCATTGCCCTAGCACTTACACTGTTAATCTCCATTGGATTTGTTTACATACGTTTTGGCCTTTCCACCCTTCCACCGACTCAGGTTAAGGCTCAGGTGGGCCTTAAGGCCCTAGACTTTACCTTGCCAGACACCCAGGGAGGGCAGTTTAGCCTCTCTAGCCTTAGGGGAAGGTACAAGGTCATCCTCCTCTTTTTTCGGGGCGTCTGGTGAGCTGCCTGTAACGCAGAGCTCCAAGGTCTTGGGGCACAGGCATCTCAGATTGAGAAACTAGGGGCCAGGGTAGTAGCCGTAAGTGCTGATTCCCCACAGTCCCTCGCATCTTTCAAGAAAAAATTGGGCCTAGATTTCATCCTGCTTTCGGATGATAAGAGGGAGGTTATCTCTCTGTACGGGCTGGTCCATCCTAGTGGGAGAGCAGGACAGGACATAGCAAGACCTGCCACCCTTCTCATAGACAAGGAGGGCGTGATTCGCTGGATGCAGATTCCTTCCAATTATATGGTCAGGCCCGACCCAGAGGAGGTACTGAGGGAGTTAGGGAAGTTGTAGTACCTCTTGTGGCTTTTGTTGGGTTAGAAGACAGGAGGAGCGTAGACGGTTAGGATAAATAGGGGTATATCCCCATCGTTCCGAAGGTAGTGGTGGGTACCCGCTGGGATGGTAATAAGGGTGCCTGCCTCGGCATATCCCTCCTCCTTGCCCATTTTTACGAAGGCCCTGCCTTCCACGATGTAGATGACCTGGTCTCCTGTATGGACATCGCCTGCCCCAGTATCCTCTCCCACGCCAAGGGTCATTATCCCTGCCTGGGAGCGCTGAGTCTGCTGTAGGATGATAAAAAATTTTCCTTTATGCTTGAAGATGTTACTGGTGTCCATAATTTTTTATTTTCTTGAATCGGTTAGGGTCATTTTTCGGGGATAGAGATTACTACCATACTGTCTTTTATAGAGCATTCATAAGCAGGTTCGTTTTTCTTCATGAAGGAGGTAAGTTTCCCTATAAGGGGATACTTTGACACCCAGGCAATGACCTCACCAGTGGTTACATCAAATCTTGTCCCGTGGCAGGGGCAGGTAACAACAGAACCTTCCAGGGTGCCTTCACTCAGTGAGCAGCCCATATGGGTGCACTTATCTCCTATGGCATAGAATCTCTCGCCCAATCTTGCCACCAATACCCCTTTGCCTTCCACCTCCACCCTCTTCATCCCACCTTCTTTTAGTTGAGTGGCGGCAAATAATTCCAGTTTCTTTTGCATGGGCTTACAGACAAAGAGCTTATGAAAAGGATACCTTCTTATTTATGATTTATGTGCAGCCGCAAGGCATCCTATAATATCCTTATCCGAGAACTCGCTCCATTCTTCATAGAACATAGCCACTGCAAAGGGTGCCATGTAAGAGATGTGAAGAATAACCTCTTCATCTGCATTTCCACTGATGAATAAAAGGCCACTGGCTGAAGCCACGGGTGCTGCCGCTACAATTTTATTGGGATTCAATTTTTTTACGAATTTTATGGATGCTAGCATGCTTATCCCAGTTGCAATGCCATCGTCCACTATAATAGCCGTTTTGCCGTCAAGCATCTCATATCTATCATTGCCTCTATAGACATTAAGCCTTCTCTTCACCTCCTGCATGACCCTTTCAGCCAATGTATTTATCATGGTCTTGGGCAAAGCTAACTGGGAAGTCAGTTCTTCGTTAAGAACTGTGGTACCGTCATGGGTCACTGCTCCAAAGCCTACTTCAGGGGCCCAGGGCACTGGTATCTTTCTTGCAGCAACTATGTCAAGCCCGCATTCTAGTTTTGCCGCAACCTCATTTCCTACTATTACCCCACCCCGCGGTATACCAAAGACAACGACGTCTCTATTCTTATACCGCATCAATTCCTTAGCCAGCCTTTCTCCTGCATCTATGTGATTTCTGAACCTCTTCATCTCACTACCAGACCCTTTATTAGTTTCTTAAGGCCCATCTAATATTAAAATACTCTATTATGTATTGCTTTTGCAATAAGGAATGCAGACCCTTGCAAAGGGTTCGCAACCCCTTGCTGGGGTCCTGAGTGGAGGGAAAAACCTGTTGTAGAGCAAGGTCGGCCAAAGGCAGCCGCCGGAGGCGCCCCTGTGAGCTGCCTCAAGGCCCGCCCCAGGCGGGATTCGCCTCTGGCGAAGAAGAGGTACAAAAAATAAGGCCATCCGCCTTTACGCATATTAGCAAAGCGGATAGCCTTTTTATCTATGGGGTGACCCTGTTACCCCAGAAGGCGTGGGGAAAATCCTTTCCCCCCACCCCTTTGAGGTCGTGGGGACTATATAACAAGAAGGCCTACCGAAGCAGTAGGCCCTCTTTATTTTGGTAGCGGGGGTGGGATTTGAACCCACGACCTCCGGGTTATGAGCCCGACGAGCTACCAGACTGCTCTACCCCGCGATTTTCTATGTCTAATATACCATAAAGACCTGCAGTGTCAAGGTCAGTAGATACTTTTGTTTTTTCAAAAATAATGTTGACATCTAGGAGTAGGTGGCTATAATCCTGTTTCGCAGTAGGGGTGGCGTAATTAGTATACTACAAGGGATTGTAGGATGCAAAAGGCGCTAGCCCTATTCCTGCCTCTGCTGGCCCTGTTAGTGGCCTTTTCCAGTTGCGCCTCCCATAGCCACGACCTTACCTGCGTTAATAACGACCCCTTCTACCAGAAAGAAGAGGGCAATGGGGGCTACGGGAAAAAGACGGCCCTGGATAGGGTCTATCAACTTGACCCAGGGCAACGTTTATTGAAGGTCTCCACCTCCCTTTATACTAACCCTCCCAGAAGGGTTGCCATCTTACCCTTTGAGAATCTGGAAGGAGGGGACTTTATTCTGAATGGGAGGCCCTTTACCCACCGAAATGAGGAGGAAAAGAAGGCCTGGAGTTGGACCTATTCTAACCGATTGAGGAGGTTCTTCTTCGCCTATCTCTCCCTGAGAGAGTTTGACCTCCAGGGGATGCTGGAGACGGATACCATTTTAAAGGAGCTGGATATTACCAATCCAAAATCACTGTATAATACCCCTCCACAAGACCTGGGCAAGGCCATGGGAGTGGATGCCTTGATTTATGGCAAGGTCACCCGTTACAGGGCGCACTATTATCTCCTTTTCACCCAGGTGCAGGTGGGGCTGTATGTCAGGTGCGTGTCTGCCAGGGATGGCAGCACCCTCTTTGAAATAAGTGAAATAAGGCGGGACAATAATTTTAGGGTGGCTACAAACCCTATAGATTTTGTGGCCGCCTCTGTGCAGAATACTATGGGCCTTAGGGACCTACATGTCGCCAGGGCAGCTGACGAGGTCTGTCGTGAGATGGTCTCACGGATACCTGTTATAGAGGCATTAAAACAAGAGAAAGAAAGATACTTGAAGTCGTTAGTGGCCTCCAGCAGAAATGTACGGAGCGTTAAGGAGAAGTTGGCCAATGGCCAAGAGCAGGACTACGTTACCGATGGAGGCGGTATCGGGTTTACTCCCGATAATATCCCTTCCACCGCATCCATCAAAAAGGACACCCCTCCCGCCCGCACACACAGGGTTCAAAAAGGAGATACCCTCTTCAAACTGGCTAGAGAGTACTACAACGACACCTCAAGATGGAGTGGGATATACAAAGCCAATCAAGCCGTCTTGCCCAACGAATACTCATTAACCCCGGGCCAGCTACTTTCTATCCCCTAATAGTGGTATCTGCCTAGACCCCGGTCCTATTTTCCTTTAAATCTGCCCCCCTTTTTGCTAAAATTTTTTAATGAATAAAGGGCTCAAGGAATTACATTCAGAGACCTCTTAAAAATTACTAAAATGGATAGGCGGCCCTTTTCAGGGCCGCATTGAACGGGGCTAGAAATCCGCCTTAGGCGGACTATCCTGGAGGAACGACTTTTCCAGAGGTCTCATTCAGTAGAAAGGACCGTCTTGGTACTCGTCATAGATAATTACGATTCCTTTACCTATAACTTAGTCCAGTGCATCGGGGAGCTGGGTAAGGAGGTAGAGGTGTTCAGAAATGACAAGATTACTATAAGGGACATAGAAGAGAAGGCCCCATCACACATTATAATATCACCAGGCCCTTGCACCCCTAAGGAGAGTGGCATCTCTAATGAGGTAATAAGGCATTTTGCAGGTAAGATACCCATTCTGGGGACCTGCCTGGGTCACCAATGCATTGCTTATACCTTTGGGGGAGAGGTAGTAAGGGCCAGAAGGCTTATGCACGGAAAAACCTCTATGATATACCACGATGGGAGGACTATTTATAAGGGGTTGAGTAATCCTTTTGAGGCCACCCGCTACCACTCCCTGATAGTAAAAGAGAAGGGCCTTCCCGACTGCCTCGAGGTTACAGCTAGGGCAGAAGAAGACGAGGTTATGGGCCTAAGGCATAGGGAGTTTATCCTGGAGGGGGTGCAGTTCCACCCAGAATCCTTCTTAACGGCAGAGGGACCAAACCTGATAAAAAACTTTTTTGAACTCTAAAGGGGGATTTTGAAAAGCTTCGCTGACCGCCTCATAGAGGTCTTGGGGGAAAGGGACAGTCCTGTAGCCGTGGGGCTGGACCCCCAGCTTAAATGGCTACCCCAAGAGATAAAGGATAGGGCATTTAGCCGACACGGTAAGGGCCTTAAGGGGGCTAGCCAGGCCGTCCTTGAATTTAACCAGCGGATAATAGATACCATATCCCCTTACGTGGGGGTGGTCAAGTTGCAGATTGCCTTTTACGAGGCCCTGGGCCCCTGGGGCCTGGACGCTTACTCTAAGACCATAGGCTATGCGCAAAAAAGGGGTCTTATAGTCATAGGCGATATAAAAAGGGGTGATGTGGAGCACACCGCAGAGGCCTATGCCCAGGCACATCTTGGGGAGATGGAGATAGATGGTTCCTTTGTCTGCCCGTATAGCGTTGATGCCGTTACCCTCAATCCCTATCTAGGTGGAGACAGCGTAGCCCCCTTTCTCAAGCGGGCAGAGAGATATGGCAAAGGGCTGTTCATATTAGTGAAGAGTACTAACCCATCCTCAAGGGATTTTCAGGACCTGCGCTGTGGCGGAGAAAGACTCTGTGAACGGGTGGCAAGAAAGGTGAACCAGTGGGGGAGGGCGCTGGTGGGGAAGCACGGATACAGTGCTGTAGGGGCAGTAGTGGGGGCAAATTCCCCTTCCCTGGCGAAAAGGCTGAGGCTCCTCATGCCCAGGGCCTTTTTCCTTGTACCTGGATATGGTGCCCAGGGCGCCGGGCCAGAGGGACTGTATCCCTATTTTAATAAAGACGGCTTTGGTGCTATAATCAGTTCATCCAGGGCTATAATATTCGCCTACCAGAACCCTCCTTGGAGG
The DNA here is from genome assembly GCA_030586765.1 of Candidatus Brocadiales bacterium. Classification (GTDB taxonomy): domain Bacteria; phylum Planctomycetota; class Brocadiia; order Brocadiales; family Bathyanammoxibiaceae; genus JAUQZZ01. The sequence continues at coordinate 8,390 of JAUQZZ010000077.1, forward strand.
AGGAGATACGGCATGAGGAACTGGGAGGCAGCAGTGAGAGAGGCCCTTTTAAGGATGCGCTCCGAGGTGGCAGAGGTAGTGGGGAGGATACGGCGGCGTGGAGGCTAGGTCTTTTAAAGATAAAAGGGTAACAGTGATGGGACTGGGCCTCTTTGGTGGAGGTGCAGGTCTGGCCCGCTTCTTAGTAAGTCAGGGTGCAAGGGTGGTAGTCACAGACCTTAAGGACCCGTCCCAACTCTCCCATTCTCTAGCCTCTCTGAAGGGTCTACCCATAGAGTTTCACCTTGGCGGACACCATGAGGAGGACTTCAGGGACGTGGACATGGTTATGGTTAACCCTGCTGTACCCAAGGATTCTGCCTTTCTGGGCATGGCCAGGGAGAAGGGCGTTCGCCTGGAGACAGAGATGAACCTCTTTTTTAAGCTCTGTCCAGCTCCTATAATAGGCATCACAGGCAGTAAGGGCAAGTCAACCACCACTGCCCTACTGGGCGAGATGCTTAGCCGTAGGGTGAAGACCTGGGTAGGTGGTAACATAGGTCGCGGATATTCCCTCCTGGAGTATATTGATAAGATAACTCCACAGCACCTGGTGGTATTAGAACTCTCCAGCTTCCAACTGGAAGACCTAAGAGAGGTAGGAATGTCCCCTCATCTGAGCATTGTAACAAACATAACCAATAATCACCTGGACCGTCACAAGAGCCTTGAGGATTATATCGAGGCAAAAAAGACCATAATACATTATCAGGGTCCTGAAGACTTCGCTGTCCTCAACTACGACGACCCTGAATTGAGGAGGTGGTCTGGGGCTACCCATGCTAGTGTACTATGGTTTAGTAT
>JAUQZZ010000007.1 GCA_030586765.1 Candidatus Brocadiales bacterium
GAGAAGATGCAAGTGGTCTGGCATGAAGCAGTAGGCATAGAGGACAAAGAAATAGCTAGAAGCAGTTTCTTTAAGGATAGGCAGTACTAATTCGAAGATCTTCCTGTCGGTAAAATATGGGAATTGTTTATGGGTACAAAGGGTTAGAAAGTAAGCAAAGGGCCCTTTATAAAGAAAATCTTTAAGCCTCGGTCTTTTGGGAAGGTAGAACTCTACATCCTTGTTTTCCATAGATTCCAGATAGATTATTACTTATATGCGGTGCTAAAAGTACCAGGCTAATCGTAATCGTAGCGCAGACCTTCAGGCCTGCCTGCGGTGTCAGTCTGCCGGGGCAGGGCTAAAGCCCTGCGCTACAGTGCGATTTATAACTCAACTCCTGACTACCTTCAAGAAGGAGTCGCTGTAGATTTGCTTGTTCATAAGCATCTCTGCGCAGATGGCGGCGTACATAAGGTCCTTATCCAGCACGTCCATAACAGCAGAGTCAAGACCTGCGGCTATAGCCATAGTCAAGAAGGTCCTGTTCACCAGGCTCCTTTCCTTAGTGCCCTGGGATAGATTGGATAGCCCTACGTTTATATGGGGTGGGGGGTCAGATATATACCTTATCTGTCGGAATACCTCCAGCATGTAGCCTGGTTGTTTCTGGTCTACATTGATGGGAAAGAGGACGGGGTCGATGAATAACCTTGAGGGCTCCAGGCCGTGCTCCACGGCCGCACTCACAATATTGGCAGCAATCTCCACACGGCCGTCTATGTCCTGAGGTATACCCCGCTTATCCATAGTCAGGCATATCAGGGAGGCATTATACTTAAGGGCCAGGGGCACGTATATTTCCAGGTCTTCTGGCTGGCCCTTACAGGAATTTATCAGGGCAGGTGTCTTGGCCGCTTCTAGTCCCGCCTTTACCACCTCGAGCTTCTGGCTGTCAATGGATAGGGGGGTCTTGGTGGCCTCTTGTGTTACCTCTACCAGCCAGCGCATGGCCTCCACTTGGTCGGCCACGGCAGTGCCCACGTTTAGGTCTATGAAACTGGCCCCTGCCTCTGCTTGTCTCCTGGCCAGGTCTTGTATGGGTACGGGGTCCCTTTTTATTATGGCCTTCTTTACATTGGAAAACATCCCATTTATTCTTTCAGCTATTGCAAGCATGACGTTCTTCCTCTTCTGTGGTGAATAGGGGAACGCTGTCCCTTTTTATTTTCGTAGGGTCCGCCTTAGGCGGATTATGGCCCTCCGTGACGGAGGGGGATAAACCCCCTCCCTACAAAGAAATTTTTGATGTAGGGAGGCCCTTCATGGGCCTCCGTTTTTTGCTGTCCGTTGTTTTTAATAGAGACATTCGGTCCGCCTAAGGCGGATAAACGCTGTCCCTACGCATTATTTGTATAGAGGGCCTCTATCTGTTTCTTTACGGCCTTTACTGCCTTGGGGTGGAGCATCCTGAGGATGTCGGCCCCGGACTGAAGAAGGGTTACAGCAGTGATAGTCTCCCAAAGAGGGCCCCTTTCTCTGGCCAGTCCCCAGCCAGGGGCCTCTTCGTCCCTGGCCTTGGCCTCCTTTGCCCTCCAGGATTCGTATCCCACGTTGCAGAGGATGGGCAGGGCGAGCCACTTATCTCCTGAGAGGGCTGCCAGACGCTCCCTTTCCTGGATAGAATACACATATTCTATGCCGTAGCCCAGGGCGCCCGTGGTCTGGAACATTACTATCCTGTCCACAGGAAAGCCTGTGTCTGTTACCAGGATATTTACCTGCTTCTGGATGTTTACGTCCACAGGGGCCTGGGTGACGAGGTTGTGTCCATCAGCCAGGCAGAGGGCGGCAAGGGTCTTGTAGTTATCCTGGGTGGCACTGGCCAGGAGGCATCTCTCTCCTGTAGCGGCCTGGCTTACCCTGGGCATAACCTCGTTGTCCCTGCGGGGGTCATCACATCCCCAGATTATCAGCGGCACCTCTACTGCCTGGAGTACAGACTGCACGGTCTTTACTGCCTCCTCTGCGCTCTTATTGCCCTTATCAGGGTGGACGCTGTCTAGTTTCAGGCATATGAGGTCAGCGCCGTATTCCTCCACGCATTTCTTTGCCCACTCTCGAGGGCTGGATACTACCTCTTTAAAAGGTTCTAGCAAGACCTCAGGCCACTCCTCAGGCACTATATCTAATACGTCCATGGCTATCACAGGTCTATGACCAGGACAGCCTTCAAAGTCAATATAGGGGATACAGTTGGCGCCTCCTAATTTTATTATCTTCTTTCGTGTGCCACCTTCTTCTTTGGTGGCCCCAAGGGTTACCTCAGTTACCTCCCCTGACCATCTCTCAACTATGTTGGGTATCTCCATGAATGCCTTCTCCTAAGACTTCAATTCTTTGTAGGGAGGGCCTTTATGGCCCTCCGTCGGAGGGGGATAAATCCCCTCCCTACATGTCTTACTGAGCCGGAACAATGTAGTGGTCGAGCTTGCTCGACTTACGTAGCAAAGCAAGCTTTGCCACTACAATAATACATGCTAATTACTATGTCATTCTGAGCGAAGCGAAGAATCTACCTCAACGGGTACGCATCCGTTAAAGAACTGACAAAGGGCCTTATAGGTGGTGTTATCCCTGGATATCTCCAGGAGGGAGGTGCCTCTGGAGGAGGCCTGAAAGATCTCTTCATCAAAATGGAAGCTGGTCCGAGGCTTAAGCCCTTCCCTCTCCAGACGTTCCAGCACCTTCTCGTTCAACCCTTCCTCTGGGACCCTATTAAGGAGCAAAACCCTTTCCTTGATGCTGACGGGTAGTTCCTGAGAGAGTTTGATAATCCTCTTGGCGGTGACCACGCCTATCACCGTTGGCTCGCAGACCACCATGAGGAGGTCCACCCTGTTAGTGGTCCTCCTGGAGAGATGCTCCATCCCTGCCTCATTATCTATGACCACAAAGGGGTAATTTGTCCCCAGACGGTCCAGATACTTCCTGAGGAGGTTATTCACGTAGCAGTAGCAACCAGGCCCCTCTGGCCTGCCCATTACCAGGAGGTCGAACTTCCCCCTTTCTACTATACATTCCTCGATGCAGTATTCTATATATCTCTCCTTTGACATACCGGCAGGGAAATCCAGCCTCTTTTCTATTATTCCTTCCCTCATATCGGAGATGGATTTCTCGAAGTCTATCCCCAGGGCGGCACCCAGGGAGTTATTAGGGTCGGCATCTACACCGAAGGCCGATTTCCCCAGCACTTCTGTTATATAACGGATAGTTAAGGCGGCCAGGGTAGTCTTGCCGGTTCCACCTTTTCCTGCTAATGCGATAGTAAAAGACATGGTTATTACTTCAATTCCTCTCCTTAATACACATCAGGGCCTTTCTGTTTTAGTGACCTGCCAGGCGGAGTTTCTTACAGGGTCAAGGGACCCCTGGGGGACGCCCTCCAGGACCAGCACATCCAGCCCTCTCCATTCTATATATATGGCCTCTCCCTGGTGGTAAAAGAGGAGGTGCTGAGCTTCAGACGCTGTAGCCCTGACACCGTATTTCTTCACCAGTAGGGCGCTGTAATCCTTAAAGAATTTCTGGGCATCTTTGGGGCTGTCCCACGTGGTAAACCACACCAGCGCTACCTTGCCAGAGGATTGCTCTTCATAGACCTGATAAAGGTCACCATCCCAACCCCTGGCCAGCTCCTGGCTTTCCCCTCCTGGTCCGCCTGCGGCGGACTGAAGAAGGAAGGCCGTGTTGAACTCGCCCAGGGCATTCTTATCTAAGTAAACCCATCCTGGCCCAAGCCCCCTGGATAAAGAGGGGAGGCTGACAAAGGTAGGAGGGTCCATCTGAACCAGATACTTTTCGGGGTGCAGTACCTGTTCAGTGGACATGGGAGGTTCCTTAAGGGCGCGGTCTACCATGGCCCATCCCCCTGATTGTCTAAGTTGCTGGATAAAGGTAAGCCCATTGAGGTAGGGGAAGAGCATGTTGTACTGGAAGTAGGGTGGTGCTTTGGCCATAAGTTGTCCACCCATCAAGCCAACGAAGTCCCTGATAAAAGGGCTAAGGTCTGGGAGGGCTGTGGAGTCCTGCCCAGTAGGTATTAACACATAGTCCACCATTACAGACATAGCATCGCCTTCCAGGAGGGCCTGGGTAGCCAGGAGGCGGTCATCGTTGTTCTTTTCCTTAATAGAGGGCAGATTTTCTATGCCCACATATTGATCCTGAAGGGCATGGGTCAGTTCATGGGCCACGATAATCTTCAGGAGTTCGGCAGGCGTGTCACCGATGAGATAGAGGGACTTGGTGCGCCAGTCGTAAAAACCTGCCACCTGTTCTGTATATAACTCCAGGAGAAAACTCTCTAAGTCGAGGTCGGCTGGGATAAGGCCGAACTTTACCAGGGCCTTCTGGTAGGCCCTGAGCTTCTCCTGGGGCACCTCCTCCCTCAGGAGCTTCTGGAGATAGTCTCGGAGCTCTGTCTTTGTCTTCACCCCGTGTTTTACAGGGGCCTTAAAGCTTAACCCTCTTGCCTTAGATACCACCAGGGTTATCTCCTCTAATAGGTTAGTAAGAGGAACCTCTTTCTTTATATCTGCTACTTCCGCTCCTAGACAGAGGGGAAAGAGAAAGAGTCCTATAAGAATTAATATACAAGATTTTCTCAAAGATGCAAACCTCTATCTGAGCGCTAAGACGCGAGTTCGGACAGATTGTTTGTCACCCTGAGCGTAGCGAAGGGTCTAGGGTTTTTTACTTCGCTAGAGCACTGTCTTTGCTTAGAGATTCTTCGCTTCGCCCTGAACCTAGTATGGTTTAGGGCTTCGCTCAGAATGACGGTGCAAGTGCGTCTCCGATGTCCAAAGTTCGGTCCTAATCCATGGCTTTAACCCCCCTGGAGAGTTCCTGGTAGACCGTAGGAAATTCATCAGGGTTGGTATGTGGGAGAAAATTGGCTGAGATGAACTCCTCCATAAAATGGGGATTGGCCATAAGGTCAAAGTAGGTCATCTTGGAGGCTATCTCCTTTACATTGCTAAAGGCCTCCCTAGACAGGAGGGAGAGCCTGGAGCCTGCCAGTGAGCTATTACCCACGAAGTGTATCCTTTCAGGAGGCATCTCAGGCAGCATGCCTATGGTAATGGTGTTGTGGATGTCCAGGTAGCTCCCAAAGCCCCCTGCCAGGTAGACCCTCTGTATATCCGTGGCCTTCATGTGCATGGCCTCCAGGAGGGTAGAGATAGCGGCATATATAGCGGCCTTAGAGCGGATGAGATTGGATATGTCAGCCTGGGTTATTACTATGTCCCCACCCGTAGCGCTCTTTGGGCCTTCCACCAGGAGGAACTCCAGGCCCTCTTCCGATTCCCTTACCCTGGGGGTTGTACCTCTTACAAACTTTCCAGACTTGTTTATGGCACCTGAGCACAGGAGGGCTGATATGGAGTCCAGGAGCCCTGAGCCACATATGCCTCTGGGATTCCGATTCCCTATTACCTTATAGCTTAGCTGGAAGTCTTCTGTAATCTTCAGTCTCTCTATAGCCCCCGGGGCAGCTCTCATGCCGTGGCGCACTCCGCTACCCTCAAAGGAAGGACCCGCCGAGGCAGAGCAGCAGACCATCCAGTCCTTATTACCCAGGACTACCTCGCCGTTGGTGCCGATGTCAATAAAGAGGCAGAGGGCCTCCTGCTGGTCAAGGCCGATAGCGGTGGCGCCTCCTGTTATATCCCCGCCCACATAGGCGGCCACACTGGGCAGGCAGTAAAGGGGGGCCTTCTTGTTTATATCTATCCCTAGCTCCCTGGCCCTGAGGGGTGGGATGGAGTTTGCCGTAGGGATATAGGGTTCTTTTCTGATAAGGGTAGGGTCTAGCCCCAGGAGGAAGTGCATCATGGCTGTATTGCCAGAACAGCAGAGGGCCATAATCTCTTCAGGACGGAGCCCGTTTCTTAAGGTAAGGGCAGATATGAGTTCATTTATATCGTTAACAATAGTTCTCTGCATCTCATCCAGTCCGCCTGAAGTGGGTCTCTCTGTGGCGTAGATGATTCGCTGGATATAGTCCTCCCCCCACTTCATTTGGGAATTGTAAGAGGCCTCTGTGTCTATTACCCGTGCAGAGGCCATGTCTAAGAGCTGTGCTACTACTGTTGTAGTGCCCACGTCCACAGCTACACCCCAGAGGTTTTTGGCGGTATCTCCTGGCTCAAGCCCAAGAATCTCCCTCGTCCCTGCCCAATCAGCCAGGGTAGCTGTGAGCCTCCAGTGGCTTTCCCTTAAGAGCCTTGGCATGGCCTTCAACACTCCCAGTTCTGCCACAAGGCACTCCAGTTTTATCCCCTCCCTGAGCATTATTGCTAGTCTCAGGCGTTCGTAATCGGCAAGGCTGTCCTCCATGGTGGGAGGCGCTAGTTCTATGTAGAGCTTCTTTACTAAGGGGTCGTGGCTGTATTCCAGCCCGGGCACCAGGCCACCTACCATACCTGGTCTTGCTTCCTTTGCCTCTGTGGTTACAAGGATTTGGCCCTCTTCTAATCTGGTCTCTGGGGGGACGGATATAAGCAGGTCGCTAAGGGCCTTTGTCTGGCAGGCAAGGACGTAGCCTTTGGCCACCTCCTCGGGGGCTAAGAGGGGCGTATAGGGACTGTCTACCCTGCCCTCCTCTACCACCACCTTGCACTTGCCGCAGGTGGCAACACCACCACAGATACTAGAGATATAGACCTCTGCCTTGTGGGCAGCCTCCAGCACCGTGATGCCTTCCTCTATATCTACCAGCTTATCCTCAGGGAGAAAATGTATCTTATAGGTGTGATTATCCTTGGGCATGTTCTTTGGAAAGAGGTACCCTAGTCCTTCTTGCCGTGCTTGTCCCAGGTGGTCTTTAGATAGGAGGGGAGGCCCGCTGCCTCTTTGGGACCCACGAGGATATCCCAGCCTGTCTCCTCCCTTAGTTTTGCCGACATCACCGCCACCAGGCCTGGAATAACGAGTTTTTTGTGCTTCACCTTTTCTTCCAGTTGGGCAGCGCTCATGGCCTTGGCTACCACCTTCTCATTGAGTTTGTCTCCAGAGTAGGCAGTAAGCACCGATGTGCCTTCTGTGTTCACAGCTAGGATATAGGTGGGTATGCGGCTAGATTCTACTTCCCCCTCCACAGAATAATAGGTCAGAGAGAAATTAGTGGTGAAGAGCGCAGGGGAGTCTTCTGTAACCTGCCCCACCTCGTATAGTTTTGGTTGAACCTGGACAGGCTTTTGGGGATCGGTGTATATATTTTGCCTAACGGTAAGGAGGGGCATGACCTGCCAGGGTTCGTAACTCTTGAGGACTACTATTCCTGCGTACTTGGCCACGTAGGTAGCGGCCTGAACTATCTCCTGAAAATGGTCTTCATCCTCCAGGAAGGTGATGGTAGGGAAGCCCAGGGGGCGGAAATTCTTCTTCAAGGCACACCGCCTTATCTTGGTCAGGCCATGGAGGACGTCCTTTGGTCCCTTGCCCTTGTAGTCTATCACCAGTTCATTTACACCCAGGGCCTTTATCTTCTCCGTGAGCTCTGCCAGTTCCTCCAGGCTGGTTGCATACACCCCCAGGGGACAATTCTTCTCCTTGGCCAGTTTGGCCATTGGTTCGTAGTTCTTGCTGTTTGTCCCGTAGAGGAGTGGCCTCCTCTTAGCAAAGTGTTCTAGGGCTGCCCCTATGGCCTCAGGAGATTCACTTATTAGGATGGTTGCCAATTTGGTGCCTGAGGCGAGCTTCTGGGCTGCTTGGGCAAATTTAACCTTGTCCCCACTCTGGTTGGTTAAGGCCACCAGGTCTATGGATATCTCTGTGCCTACCCTCTGGAAGTGGAGGCCGTTTATCTTTTGTAGGCGTGAGTCAAACTCTTTATCAGTAAGATTATCGCTAATGGCTACAGCAATACCCGGGGGATGGTAGAACTTCTCTTCATGCCTGAAAAGGACGTTTTCCTCCCCTATCTGGAGTACGCGACCGTTTGAGCCTATGGTTACCAGTTTTATAGGGGGTGCGGAGGCGGCTCCCAGGGCCTGTTTTGAGGCCTCGCTTATGTCGGGGCACTCTTCTACGGAGGCCTTTTTCTGGGCCAGTTGCATGGCAAAGGCCAGGCAGGTGGGCCTACCGCACTTCTTGCAATTTGTCTTGGGCAGGAGTTTGTATATATCCAGTCCTGTCAGGGCCATGTCTTACTCCAACTCTTTCTTGTTGTGGATTATCTTACTTATAAGCCCGTACTTCATGGCCTCTTCTCCACTCATCCAGAAGTTCCTGCGGGTGTCGTTCTCTATCTTCTCGACACTCTGTCCTGTTTCTTCGGCGATGAGGTGATTTATTTTATCCCTGAACTTGAGGATTTCGCTGGCTTCTATTTGTATGTCCGCAGCAGTGCCAATAATCCCTGTGCTGGGCTGGTGGATTAGGATGCGAGCATTGGGGAGGCTGTACCTGTGTTCCTTGAGGGCGCCCAAGAGGATTATCACCGCGGCGCTGGCAGTGATGCCTGCACAGATGACCTTTACCTTGGGCTTGACAAATTTCATCATGTCATATATGGCAAAGCCGGCATCGGCATCTCCCCCAGGGGAGTTGATGAAGATCTTTATGTCCTTCTCTGTGTTTTCTTGTTCTAGGAGTAGGAGCTGACTTATCACCCGCTGGGCCATCTTCTTGTTTATTACGTCAGCAATGACTATGGTTCTGGTCTTGAGAAGGCGTGCGTTAAACTCGTCGCCTCTGGTCTTCTCCTCCTCTTCTTTTTCCTGGCAGATGGGCAGACCTTGTGCCTTGTTGGTGCAGGGTAGGGGTATATATTCCATAACACTCCTTATATCAATGGGGCCAGAACCAGGGCAGGGTGGTTCACCTGCTGCATGTATGCCAGCACCTCTTCCTCTGTCTGGGCAACGGTTTCATCGGCGATCTTGTTCAGGAAGTCTTCCAGTCCCAGTTCTTTTGCCCTCTTTTCTATCAGGTGTCCCATCTCTTCCTTTAATTCCTTGGGCATCCAAACCAGCCTGGAAAGTCCCCCGTCTGCAGAGATAAACTTTCGGCTACCTATATAGAGCTTGCTGTGACCCACAAAGCCAGGGGTCTGTTGTCCCCCTCCTATTGAGCCTGCCAGGGTGGAGAACTTCATCCCACATGGGGTCATCTCGGTGAAGTCCCTGTGCACGGTCATTATACCGTTACACATGGGCAGGAGCACTGAGATACACTCGAAACAGCCGCAACTGGTGGTGGGGTCTGTTATCATGCTGTACATGCTTATTTTTTCCACCTTTCGGCTGGAGCTGTCTATGAGAAATTTGTTTACCCCTTCCCACTGCCCCAGGGTTTCGTCTATCAGGTGCCCCTTTTCTATAGGCTGGTTGGGTCCTGTGGGGGTAATCTCATAAGAGGCCTTTCCATCTAGCCAGCTTACGGAACCGCAGAGGCCTGACCTCTCAGGGGAGATGACGCATACATGGGTAGGGGCAAAACTCTGGCAGAGGGAACAGCTGTAAAAGAGGGGAACAGAATCGTCAGTCATCCCCAGGATGCGTTCATCCCTCTCGGCAAAGGCCCTGTGTGTCTCTCCCAGATGCTGTTCTACAGAGGCCTTAGTGTTGTATATGGTTACCTGGACCTTATCCACTATGGCGCCAAAGTCTTCATGGAACTTGGCGTGGATGATGGTTCCTATGTGCTTGAGCCTTAAGCCCGCCTTGAAGCCCTCTTTGCTTATTCGGTGGCGTATCTGGTCCCTCTGGCCCATGTGGAAGATGCCCTGGGCCTCTCCTATGAAGCGGTGTATCTGCCGTTCTAAGATGGGCTCAAAGTCCTTTTGCATCTTACGGCCTGCCACCTCTACATAAATCCCTACAGGGATAGATTCTCCTTCTTTGAACCCTTCCAGGTCAGGACCCACTACGGTTATCTTCCCGTCCTCTATCTCTGAGGATTCCCGCATTACTACAAACTCGAAGCCTGGGGCCCCTGGGCCACCCAGCTCTACAAACATCTCCTCCTTCCGTATCCTCTCCCCCTCAAAGGCAGGGCCGTAAGATACAGGGATGTCTAACTTATGGATGGTGACCTTCAGTCCCCTTACCTCTATGGCCTTATCTACTATCTTATCGTGGGGGACACTGGGGACCACGTGCTCATAGGTGCATACCCCCGTGGGGAGTATGGCAGGTATGTCGGTATCGGCAATGCAGGGGAAGCCGTAGTTTATGGCCCCTGCGGCATTGGCGTATTTCTCGTCGTCCACCTCTCCCAGGGCCATGGCAAAGGCAAAGATGCGGTTTTTGTTGTAAAGGAGATTTCTTCGGAAGTCCCCGGGCTTTACTGCACCAAAGGACATAGCTGCGCGATTGGCAAAGCCTAAGGAGTAGACAGTGGCGGTGATGTCTTTGCCAAAGGGCACAAGGCGGGTCTTCCATCCCATCTGCACCCCCTTTTCAGCTAGCTGTTCGGCGAAAGAGACCCCGTGGGTCTCGGCAGACATGAAGACGTAGAGGTTCTTCTCCTGGAGTTCCCTGGCTATCTTGACGGCTGTATCTGCATCAGGGGCCGCCCCCACGATGGCGGCAAAGCCAGGGGCGGTGCCGTCCACGAACTCAATACCCCGCTCCCTCATTATGATGTCGTCGGCAGCGCCCAGCCATATACCCTCTACAGGGTGGGGACCAATAAGGTATTTACAGCCCTCGATGACCTCCTCTGCGAAGAGGGTGGCCATGCCAGCGTCCAGGGCATGTCCCAGGTAGGGAAGCCAGTGCTTTTCTTCGGGGATTGGGGGGAGCATGCCTTTCGCCATCTCAAGGATTGGGAGGCAGTCACCCAGGGTCTTAACCCCTATCCCTGTCATGGAGTAGATTATAGGGAGGTAGTAGGCAGTGTTAGGGAATTCTACAGGACAGTCCTTTCCCTTCTTTTCTATGGTTTCATGGAGCTTTTCCTCGGCCCTCTTTACTATCTTATGTGCGCCTCTAATGGCAGCCGAACAGATTATCTTCGACATAGGTGTTCTCCATCAATTAGATACTAACGTCAAGCTTACGCCTATCTTCCATATCATAGAGTTTTCTCTCTTTCGCCACATTGATGCCTAAGGCGTCCCTCTTCTTCTCGATGTGGTCCATCATGAGCCTGCCTACCTTCTTTAGGTCAGTTTCAAAGGCCCACCTGGCCCCCACTTCTTCTTCTAATTCCTTGGTTAGAAGTTTCAGTACATCGGGGGCACCTGATACAGGAGAGTTCATTCCAAAGACAACGAAGATACCTGAGGCAACAAAATACTGACCTATGGCTATGGCCTTTTCACTCATCCACTCTAAGCAGGCCCCTGCCACAGGGAGGTCGCTTATATCATTGCCCAGGCCACCCTCCTTTACCATCTCAGAGCAGGCTATCAGGATGCGGCTGTTATCCACGCAGGCCCCGGCATGGAGCACAGGGGGTATGCCCACTGCCTCGCAGACCTCCTTAAGGCCCTTGCCACAGGCATCCTTATATTCAGGTATCATCAACCCTCCTGTGGCACATTCACCAGCAGCACAGCCTGTCCCTACCACCAGAAAATCATTGGCTATAAGCTCTTTTACCATAGATGCATAGCACTGCTGACCAGCAGCAACCTTTGGGCTTGTGCAGCCTGCTATGCCCACTACACCCCTGATCCTTCCATTCATTATGTTGTCATTTAGAGGTCTGTAACTGGCCCTGTATCTCCCGCCGAGCATATATTTGATGGTCTCGTGGCTGAATCCTGCCACTACCCCACCATCCTTCACCTGGGGGATGAAGACCTTGGCGGCGTTGCGGTTCGGGTAGTTATCTATGGCCATCCAGACGATCTTCTTGGCTTGCTCCAGGGCGGTCTCGTCAGTAATCTCTACATGCTCAGCACCATATATCTTCCCTTTAGACAGGGTGGTTACAAGTTTTGTGTGGAAGTGTTTGACCACCTCTGTCAGGCCCTGGATGACGCACTGGACGTCTACCACCATCAGCTCTACGGCGCCTGTAGCCAGGGCCATCTCTTGCATGGTCATGTGTCCGGCCAATGGGATGCCGTGTCTGACGAGGAGTTCATTGGCTGTACAGCAGATACCAGCGATACTAATACCCTTAGCACCCACAGCCTGGGCAGCCTTTACGAGGCTGGGGTCACTGGCGGCTATAACTATGGCCTCGGAGAGCTGGGGCTCGTGTCCGTGGACCAGGATGTTCACCTCGTCCTTCTTGAGGACGCCCAGGTTGGCCTTCCCCAACACGGGTTTTGGTGTGCCAAAAAGGATGTCTTGTATCTCAGTAGCAATCATGCAGCCACCCCATCCATCGGCCAGGGAGACACGCATAGCCTGTTTTACAAGGTTTCGATAGTCTTGGTCTGTACCCATGCTGGTGCGGTGCATGCTCTCGGCTATCTCTCGGTCAATAGCCCTGGGGGCGATTCCTAGTTTTTGCCAGAGCTTCTGGCGGGTCTCAGGGGCCCTTTTAAGGAAGAGCAAGGTACCGTGGGGTTTACCAAACTCTCCCAGGAGGGTATTTCCTATCTCTTCGGCTATCTCATTTGTCTTCCTGCCTTCGGTCTTTACCCCAAGCCACTGGGCTACCATCATAAGTTTATCCACATCTTTAATCTGGTAGCCTGGTGCTTTACCCCTGGCAACAGATACCAGGAGGTAGGCTGCGGCGCGGGCGTGGTCTGAGTGGGATGCAGTGCCTGCGGCTGCCATGCGGAGGAAGTGCCTGGCGGCAAAGGTATTGGCGTCTGCCCCACAGACACCCCTCTTAGGCCCCTTCCCAAAGGGGTCTATGTTACAGGGGCCCCAGTTGCAGTGGCGACAGCAGAGGGCCAGTTGGCCAAATCCACACTGGGGTTGCTGGGCCTGATGGCGGTCGTATATGCTCTCTATGCCGCCTTCTTTCATGCGCTTAAGCAGTTCTAAGGCGACGTCATCTGTGGTTCTTTCCTTGGGTTCCATAAGGGGCTCCTTACAAAAGGACTTATGTCAATATATACATATACCACAAGCGCTCAAGGGTCTTCATGGTTCTCCGGTGAGGAGAGGTGCCTGTGAAGAAAATACTTTGACAGGGAATATAAATTTTAACTACAAACAGGGAGAAAATCAACAGTTTTTTTCATGTATAGATAGTGTTAGTTAGGATAGTTAGGTTTTTGGCCTCGCTTGTGCGGCCCTATCTGCTTACTATGGAGGACTACACTATTTAAGAGGTCTCCGAATTTTTATTGGAAAGGAGGAGTCCTTTCATTAGAATTTAGTATAAAGTGTATAGTGATATTCGTCAAGGAGGTTTTATAAGAGGAGGAAAGACATGAGGTTTCGGATGGTAGTTCTAGTGGTCCTATGTGGGGCCCTAATATTCACGGCAGGCAGAGGGTTTTTGGGTACGATTAAGGCCACTGGGAATGAGGCCTGTGGCGGGTGCAAGGCCGCAGGGGCTGCCAAGGCCGGTTCGGCTGAGCTCACCGCCGAGGCCTGCTGCGGGGAGTGCGGGAAGGTTAATAAAGTCTTTCATGAGATACAGACTGCCCTCAGGCTCAGCGATGTCCAGATGGATACCCTGAAGTGGGTCCTTGATAGATACGGGGTAAGGCTAGAGGGCGAAGGCATGTGCCAGAGGTGCGAGGAGGAAAGGGAGGAGGCGGAAGGAGCTGGTATGTGTGGGATGTGTAAAGGTGAGGGTGAGAAGGAGGCATTAGAAGAGGAATCAGAGGAGGAAGAACGCGCTGAGATGGAGGCCGATAAAAAGATTATCGAACTTTTAGAAAAGATTACAGAAAACACCAACAGAATCTACCAGGTTCTAGAGAAGGGGCAGTAAAGGGGAATGTTGAGGGTCATGCCCCAGAGACTACCCCTGTTTCCCCAGGGACAAATACCGGAGGAGGGGACGGTGTAGAGGGCGGATTCAGGGTCTTTTGTTCCTCTGTCTCTTCCAGCGTGGTTACCTTTTTTGAGGTGCCCTTCTCTACACGTATATTCTCCAGTTTAATGGCGATTTTTTTAGAAATCCCACTTTCCTCCATGGTGATGCCGTATAAGGTATCGCCTTCGGTCATAGTGCGTTTATTGTGGGTGATTACTATGAACTGGGAATTCTCTGCAAATTCCTTTAAGACGTGGGTGAAACGGTTAATATTGCTTTCATCTAGGGCAGCATCTACCTCGTCCAGGATGCAGAATGGGCTTGGTTTTATCTGGAATATGGCGAAAAGGAGGGCCACGGCGGTCATGGCCTTTTCACCCCCCGAGAGGAGGCTGATGGAGCGGAGTTCCTTACCAGGGGGCTGGGCCACTATTTCCACCCCGGCATCCAGGATATCCGCCCCTTCTTCCAGGTATATGTGGGCCTTTCCACCACCAAAGAGCTTGCGGAACATGGCATTAAAATTTTCTCTTATATCCTCGAAGCTTTTCTGAAAGAGTTCCCTGCTGGTCTGATTTATTTTTCTTATAATGTCTGTGAGGGAGTTCTTTGCCTTAACAAGGTCTTCCCTTTGATTTAGCAAGAATTGTTCCCTTATCTCTAGCTGGTCTAGTTCCTCCAGGGCCTCAAGGTTGACATGACCTAATCTTTCTATCTTGGTTCTCAGCTCTTCCATCTCTGGGGTGGCTATAGACCAGTCTATTTCTGCTTTTTGGAGGCTGGAGAGTTCTACCTGGTATTCTTCCCTGACCCTTTCTAATAGGTCAGACCTCTTTATCTCAAACTCCTTTTCCTTTAGCCTGAGTTCTTGGAGCTGTTCCCGAAGGGTGCTGTGCACCTGTTCTTTTTCTTGTATGCCCTGGAGAATCTGAGACAGGTGGGCCTGGGCCACTTTTTCTTCCTCCTCCTTAGCCACCTTCTCGCCAAAGAGGCCATCTTTCTTTTCTTTTAGTTCTTTAACCCTTATGGATAGGCTTTCTATGTCCCTTTGGGCCTGGGCCTTTCGCTCTTCACACCCTTTTATCTCCTGGAGGCTATTGGTGAGCTCCACTTCGGACTCTTTTATACTTCTCTCCAGGTAGCTCAGGGTTTCTCCCAGACCCTGTCTTTTTTCCTTTTTACTAGCAAGTTTTACCTTTAGTTCTGTAAGCTCCCCTTCCAGCTCTGCCCTTCTGGACTGTCTTTTCTGGAACTCCAGGGTGCTAGTGTTTATTTCTCTCTCTATTTCTTTGCCCAGGTTTAGGACCTCCTCCAACTCTCTTCTCAGGGATATGTCTCTCTGGGAGAGCTTCTCAAGGAGGGTGCTTATTTCAAGGGTTTCTGCGCTATTTACATCCCTTTCCTCGCCAAGGAGCTTTAGCCTTAGCTCCTGTTCGTGGATTTCTTTTTCCCTGGTCAGGAGGGACCTTTGACATTCCTGGAGGCTCCCCTCCAGGGCCGCTATTGTCTCCTGGAGGTCTTTGCACTCCTTCTCCAACTCTCCTTTAGCTAGCCCCAGGGATTGAACCTCCTGGGCCATGAGAGAGATTTCTCCCTCTAAGCCCTCCAGTTCACTCCGTCGGGAGATGATTCCTGGTTGCCCAGGGCCTCCGCCTCCGGAAATGGAGCCATCCGGCTCTATCAACTCTCCCTTCAGGGTGACCAGACGCGCCTCTGGGCAATTCCTTGAGAGCTGAAGACCTGTGGCAAGGTCTTTCACCACTATAGTCTTTTCCAGGAGTTTATTCAGGAGGTGGTTATAGGGTTCACTGCAATTTATTAGGTCTAGGGCCTTAGCAATTACACCTTCCTCCTGGGGTACTACAAGGCCATTGGCCCCTGAGTCTTGGCGGTCCAGGGGGAAAAGGGTGGCCCTGCCCTTTTGGGTATTTTCCAGGTGACCCAGGGCGCATAGGGCATCTTGGGTGGACTGGGTAATGAGGGCCTGCACTTTCAGACCCAGGGCCGCTTCTACAGCCAGGGCATTGGGCAGGTCTACCTTTACCATATCTGCCAGGATGCCATGTATCCCCGAGAGGTTGCTTTCTTCCTTTCGAGCCTCTTCCAGGAGGGTTTTTGTACCTGTCTCTATACCTACGGCCCTGGCCTCGAAGTCTTTCAGGGCCTCCTGGCGGGACTGCTTTGCCGTAAGGAGGTGCCTTTTATGGGAGAGTTTTTCTTCCAGGGAAAGGGTCTGCCCTTTAAGGGTTTCCTCTTTTGATGTAGATTCCTTTATCCCTTCCTCCAATTCCTTTATCTTTTGATTAAGGACCTCCCTTTCCTGGTCTAAGACCTTTCTTGAGCTAGCCAGGGATTCGAGTTCCTGAGATAGGCCCCGCAGACGCTCTTCCAGACGGGATTTTCTGTTCTCCAGGGTTTCCATCTCGTGAGTTATATTGGCCAGGTGATTCTGCAGGTGGGAGTGACGCTGCAAGGTCTCTATTGCCTGGGCTTTTTTCTTTTCTATTTCTTGTTGAAGTGCGGTGGATTCCTGTTCCACCTGGTGGAGTTCATCCTCCCTCTGAACCAAGAGTTCTTGAAGGGTATGGATCTCTTCTTCGGCCGCTGTAATGCTCTCTTGTATGTTAAGGTGTTGGTCCCGTAATTCTTTTACCCTTCCCTGGAGGGACTGAAGCTGATGGGCCAGCCTGGCCTTCTGGAGTTCCAATTCCTCAACTCGCTGGGTTTCTAAAGATATCTTATCCTCTGTGGTGTAGACCTGTGCCTCCAGTTCCACAAGCTGGGAGTGTATCTGAGAGATTTCTCTGCCTCTTTGCTGTATCTTTTCCTCCAGGGCCGTTTTTTCCCTTTCCAGAGACTCTCTTTCCCTGAGAAGGTTTTTATCTTGATTAGAGACTTCTTCTATCCTGGCAATGGTCTGGGATTTGTCTGCTTCCAGGTCTAAGAAATTCTTCAAGGCCCACTGGACCTTTAGTTCCTTTAACCTTTGTGTGTATTCCTGATACTTTCTTGCCTTGGCGGCCTGGAGCTTTACCGAGCGGGACTGTTTTTGGACCTCTTCAACAATGTCGTTGAGGCGGAGGAGGTTTTGCTCTATTTTTTCCAGTTTGCTCATGGCCGCCTTTTTCTTGACCTTGTATTTACTTATTCCTGCAGCCTCTTCAAAGACTGACCTCCTCTCCTGGGCATTGGCCTGGAGGAGTAGGTCCACCTCACCTTGTTCTATGAGGGAATAGCAGTTAGTTCCCAGGCCAGTATCTAGGAGGAGGTCTTTAATATCCCTCAGGCGGCAGAGTTGTTTATTGATGTAGTACTCGGATTCCCCAGAGGCGTAGAGCCTTCGGGTGATGCAGACTTCCTGGTATTCCAGGGGCAGGAGGCCCTTGTTGTTGGATATAGTGGCAGAGACCTCGGCATATCCCAGGGAAGGACGGCTGTCGTTTCCGCTGAATATGACGTCAATCATCTCGTTGGCCCTGAGGGTTTTTGTTCCCTGTTCCCCCAGGACCCATTTTACAGCGTCTACAACATTGCTCTTACCGCAGCCATTAGGCCCCACTACTACGGTGATGCCTGGGCTAAAGGCGAATTCCGTCTTTCCAGCGAAGGATTTGAAGCCGAAGAGTTCTAGTTTGGTGAGCTGCATGACGTTACCTCTAATAAAAAAAGAGCGCCCCCGCGGAGGGGGCACTCTTTTTACAATTTAGTCCCGTTAATATAGAGACCCCTTAGAAAACTACCCTTCAAGAACCTCATGAAACTCCGAAAGGTAATGCGTCATAGCCACCTGGCTATTAGTTAACTCATTTTCTAAGGCACTGTCAACAATTTTCTTTGAGAATTTCTTACTTTTTCTTCTTTGCGGCTTTCTTCTTCGCCATATCTCTCACCTCCTTTCGCAGATGAAATTATAAGAAAACGGATAGGCAACCCTTTCCGGGGCCGCATCCGCCTTCGGCGGAAAAGCCCCGTCTATCCTGGCTGACTGACTTTTTCAGAGGTCTCAAGATATTCTTACCAGTTTCGGTCTTCTAAGGGTTGAGCCTGTCCCCGGATTTGGCAATTAGGTAGATTCCCTTCACTCACTACAAGGTCTTGTAGTCTCTTCAGTTCTTCCATGGGATAGGGTCTAACCCTTAACATCTTTGGGTCCAAACAGTTAGCTGGCCTAAAGGACTGGAGGACGTATCTCTTTGTCCCTCTTAGGTCTTTGGCAATCTCTAGCACCTCTGCCTCCCCCAAGAAGGGAGGGCATACTGTGGTGCGGAATTCATGCTCCAAGTGGCTTTCTATTATTATGCGTACGCTTTTTCTTAGGTTATTGAGGTTGCAGGGTCCGCCGGTTGCCTCCTGGTATTTTTCCTCCCTGAGGGGTGCCTTTATGTCCATGGCGATGCAGTCCAGGAGTCCCTCCTGGAGGAGCTCTTCCAGCAGGGCAGGGTTTGAACCATTGGTATCTAGCCTCACCTTTAATCCCAGGTCCTTTAGTATCTTTACTAGGTCCTTGAGGCCACTATGTAAGGTGGGCTCTCCCCCCGAGATTACCACACCATCTACCCATGAGATGTTCTTCTTTAGGTAAGATACAATGGCCTCCAGGGGGATGGTTTCCATATCCTGGGAGGGTTGTACGAGGTGTGGGGAGTGACAGTAGGAACAGCGAAAATTGCATCCAGGGAGGAAGATAATAGATACTATCTTCCCTTCCCACTCTATGAGGCTATTTTCTATAAAACCCTTTATAGCTACAGGCATATCTTGTTAGTGCCTAGGTCCTCCCTACCATAATGGGACCGCTGTAGGAGAAGATGCCACCCATGCCGGGGGCCACATAATAGACATTAGCAAAGCCCTCCAGTCCAAACTCCTGGAGGTCCACCCTGTAGTGGGCGCCGGGTTCTTTGGGAAGGCTTTTCAATTCCTTAAGGAATTTTTCTGTAATTTCTTCCATGTCGGCATCTTCTGGAATATAGGTGTCTAGATGAAGACCGATGAGAAAATCTGACTCATGCTGGTAAATCTTTTCCTCTAATTCCTGAATATTCTTTGGAGGATTATCTATATTCCACACGGTCAGCCTCCTTTAAATAAAGGTTAAAACTTTTAACCCCTTAAGCTTTATTTGGCTGTCACTTTATGCTTTTCTGATAACTCCTTTATCTTAGAGATGTTCCAGTTGGCCAGTCTATGGTCATAGCTATCGAGCCTTTCTATGCCGAAGATGTTAGCAGTCTGGCAGTGCTCGCATCGGTTTGTAAGCCTGGGTGTCAGGCGGTTACAAACGGTGCAGATGGTGAATTCGGGAGAGATGGTAACCTGGGCCGCCTGTGTGTTCTCAAAGGTCTTACGAACTATATTCATGATACTAGAGGCAGGGGGTCTCTCCTCCCCTACAAAGGCGTGGATAATGGCCCCGGACTCTATCAAGGTATGGAATTTACTCTGGAGGATAATCCTTGTAAGCATATCCACAGGGGCGTCAGGTCTGAGATGTACGCTGTTTGTGTAGTAGAACTCGTCTCTCTCTAGACTCCCCTTTACCAGGTCTCTGGCCTGGGGGAAGTTCCTTACATCGACCTTTGCCAGCCTTCTAGAGGCACTTTCCGCAGGAGACTCTTCCAGGGAGAATTTTAACCCATGCTTCTTGCCCGCCTCCTTCACCTTCTGATACATGAAGGCGATGACACGAAGACCCGCCTTGAGGGGTTCCTCTCCCTCGTGGAGTTCCTTGTCCATCATGTACTGGAGACACTCATTCAGCCCCAGGATGCCTACGATATAGGTGGCCTTCTGGAGGTCTACATAGGGGAAGCCGTCCAGGGCCTTTCGCCCTATCTGCCAGAGGGGCATCTCAGGGCCTGACATGAGTCGAGCGACAAATTCCTTCTTCTGCAGGTGGGCCTTGACGGCTACCTGAATGGTATGGTCAATCTCCTTCCAGAGGCCCTCCCAGTTGCCCTTCCCAGCCCTGTAGGCGGCCTGAGGGAGGTTTACTGTTACGTTCTGGAAGCCGCAGAAGCGCATGCTCTCAGGGTGCTTTATCATGTTATCGTCTTCTATGGTGGTCCTGAGACGGCAGCAGGCGGACAGCGTCACCTCGTCCCTGTCAAAGACGAAATAGGGTACACCATTTTCACTGGCTATCTGGCAGGCGTACTGGAGGACCTGGAATTGGTCAGGCTCCCTGAAGGTGTCCTGGTTTATGTGCAGGTCACACTTGGGGAAGGCAAAGAGGTGTCCGTAGCGGTCGCCTTCTCGCCAGACGTCTAGGAGGGACAGGGTGAAGCGCCTGGCAGTCTCGGCATACTCCCCGTAGGTCTTTCCTGTGTATTTTCCTCCCGGACCTATAGCGGGTATCTTCTTTAGATAATTTGGAATCCCTGTGTGGACATTGAAGTCCAGGAACAGGGTTTGCCCTCCACGGGAGAAGGCGCTCTGGGAGCAGCTGAAGATGAGATGCTGGGCCTCCTGGCGCATCTCATTATAGTTCATCCCTTCCAGGAAGGGGGCATACATTATATTTATATAGCCTACCCCCAGGGCCCCTGCATAATAGGCCTGCATAGAGGCCAGGAAGGTGTTCAGATGGCCTGTTAAGGTGCGGGCATGTTTTGCCGGGGCAGAACATGTGTCCAGGTTATCTAGCTGTAGCCCGTATTTCTTTAGATATTCGATAGAGTGTGATGAGCAGTACACCCTGGTGGGATAGCCCAGGTCGTGGAGGTGGACGGCCCCTGAGAGGTGCATCTCTGATACGTCCCTGGAAAAGACCTCCTGCAGGGCGTATTGCTTCAGGGTATTTTCTGCGATGGCCAGGTTAATGGCCTCTGGGTTATTGGTGGCAATATTGCTATTTTCGTTGTTTTTAGAGAATACAAGTTTTTCCAGGTCATACTTAGGCATGCCAATGGTGGCCTGCTTCTTTAGCTGGGTCTCATAGCCCCTCTCAAAGAGTTCGTTATCTACCAGTTCCCTGATGAGGGTGGTGGAGATGCGGTGGATTCCTGAGTCAAAGATCCTCTTTTCTACAGCGCTGGCAATCTCCAGGGCCTCGTCCAGGGGAAGGCCAGCCTCTTTCTCCAGGGCCAGGGCTATCTTGCCCTTGTTCCAGGGAGATGTCTCGTCTCTGGTGTCGGTATCTACCAGAAGGGCCAGGTCTGTGGTGTCCCTACCCTTTTTGACCTTTTTTCTTACCTTTATGGTCTCCCTGAGCCTGGAGCGCTTATCTCTGTAGAGGATGTAGGCCTTGGCAGTCTTGGCATGGCCTGTTTCTATCAGTATCTTTTCTACCTGGTCCTGGATGTCTTCTATCCCAGGAATCTTGCCATCGAATTGTTTCTCCAGGTAGAAGGTCACCATCTCTGCCAGTTCCTCGGCCATGGCCCTATCATCACCGCCCACGGCCCGGACTGCCTTGAATATGGCATCGGCTATCTTGGTCGTGTCAAAGGGAACTAACCTACCATCTCTCTTGCGGACTGTGTGTAGAGGGCTCACGGGGGGTTCTCCAGTTTTATAGGCTGTTTTTCTCAATAAAATTCAACGATGGCTACCCATCCCCAACTCAGCTAGACAGGGACTTTGTAGTTGTAAGGAATTCTTTTGTTCCACCGTTCCACCTTCTTTTGGTCGTATGGGTAAACCTCAAAACTTATCTTTGCAACACTTCCTTTTTCAACACTACTTCCTCCGGAAGCGACAAAAATTTTCAAATTACCATCCATTTTCTCTGTTCTACTTACGGATATTTCAAATTTTATTGGACCATTGAGATCTCTTTTCTCTATCTCAATACCAGCCTCAATATCAGCTATTACCTTTTGTACAAATTCTTTTAGTTCGATTTGCTCCATGTAATTCAACACCTCACAGAGATTAACTATTGCTGTAGGGCAAACCTTTAGGTTTGCGCAGGCAAGGCTAAAGCCTTGCCCTACCTACACGATGAAAATTGTAGTGGCAGAGCTTGCTCTGCAAAACCTGGTCGAGCGAGCTCAACCGCTACAGGTCTAATCTTAGACTACGGAGATAATCCTCATCTCTTTGTGCTCTCAGGGCCTTTTGTCTCTTCTTTTAAGATATCCTTCCTCGTCTGCCAGAGGGACTTTCCCTTGCCCTCCCTGAGGCGCCTGGCTATGGTCTTGAGAAAGCGGTCTTCCTTCTTTTCCGATGGACTACCCATTATCTCCTGGCTTTCTTATCTGCCTTCTTCATCTCAATCACCTCCTTTGGTTACAAAGGTAGATTTTTACATCTGTCCTGCGAAGGGCAGGTCAGGAGACCTGCCCCTACCCCGCCTAGGTCAAAAAGACCTAACCCCCTCCCCTTCCTATAAAGGTAATCTTCTTAGAATAGACAAGGGGTTGCGAGTCCTTTTTAAGGTAGTTTCTGTCCTTCTTTTTTTCTTGTGAAGGCTCGGTTTTTGCCATCAATACATCTCTCCTCTAGGTCTGCTTCTTATAGCAAGTCCAAAGATTGTGCCAAAGACAGGCTAGCCTCTGGCGCGCCTGTACTACCCACTTCTGTTTTTATCTCCTCTTCCCTGTAGCATTCTCTTTCTTCCCAGGGGCCATGAGGGGCTTTACCTCCTCCATGAACTCAGAGATGTCCTTGAATTCCTTATAGACAGAGGCAAAGCGGACATAGGCCACGTGGTCAAGGGTCTTGAGTTTCTGCATCACCAGTTCGCCGAGGTACTTCGAGTTTACCTCCCTATCAAACTTGTTATATATATCCCTTTCTATCTCGGAGACGGCGTTATCTATGGCTTCCGTGGGTACCGGCCTCTTCTCGCAGGCCTTCTCTATCCCAGCGCGAATCTTATTACGGTCGAAGGGCACACGGCGGCCATCCTTCTTTACCACCTTGAGGGGTGTCTCCTCTATCCTCTCATAAGTGGTGTAACGCCTCTTGCAGTTCAGGCACTCGCGCCTCCTCTTTACGTTGAGCCCATCGGAGGAGGGCCTGGAGTTTATTACCTTATCATTATCCTGCTTGCAAAAGGGACACTGCATAAAGAACATTTAAGAGTTCATGGTTTTTAAGAAATTGAGAGGTGTGGGGCGCGGCGTATAAATTCCTCTGCCGTAAGATTACCCTTACTGCGGTTGCATTCAGCACAGCTCGCAACAAGGTTATCCAGACCGTCACTGCCACCCAGCGATACAGGGACAATATGGTCTATGTGCCAGTCCTCTTTACCCATGGCTACTTCTAGGCGAGAGTTCAGGGCCGCTCCACAATAAAAACATCGCCCCCTTGTCTTCGCCAATACCAAGGCCCTTGTAAGGAAATCATTCATTTCAGACTCCTTTATTTATGTTTTATGTGTTACCAGCACCTGACTTTTAAACATCAATGTTTTATTCTTACTATACTAAATATTGTAGGGATTAATACAATAAACACTAAATATTGTCAAGAGAAAAGTGTGAAAAATTATAAAATATTATAAAAAATTATAAGGAAATTTATTGTTACGGGTGGGGCTTGAATCACAGGGTTGCTGAAACGAGGGAGAAGGTAGGTACTAAGGGGTATGAGGGTTGGAAGGGACGTTATTATCTTTTACTATCTCCACCTGTACTCCGGCCTCCTTTAGCATCTCCTTTGAGAGCCAATCTGGGTAGTCGGAGAGGGCAACGATGCGTCTGACCCCACAGTTGATGAGCATCTTTGCGCAGAGGACACAGGGGTGGGAGGTGGTGTAGAGGGTGGCGCCCTCTATCTGCACGCCGTAGCTAGCGGCCTGTAGTAGTGCATTCATCTCGGCATGCAATCCCCTGCAGAGCTCTTGTTTCTCTCCAGAGGGTATCCCTAATCTCTCCCTGAGGCAACCCACCTCCATGCAGTGGGCTAGCCCTTTTGGTGCGCCGTTATACCCAGAGGCAAGGATGCGGTTGTCCATTACAAGGATTGCCCCTACCTGGCGCCTCAGGCAGGTGGAGCGTTGGGCTACCTCTTTGATAATATTCAGAAAATATTCATCCCAGCTAGGTCTCTTCATCCTATTTCCCTATACAAAACCTGGAAAATATCCTGTCCAAAATATCCTCGTTAGTTATTCCTCCAGAGAGTTCTCCCAGGTTATCTAATGCCTCCCTCAGGCTCAGTGCTGCAAATTCCTGGGAAAGCCCTTCCCTCAAGGCCTGGCCTGCTTGCCTTAGGGACTCTAAGGTCTGTCCCAGTAGGAGCCTCTGTCTGGAGTTTAGAAGGGTGGGAGAGGCAGAGGAATCTATACCACCACCCATCACCATCCCTATCATCTCCTGTTTAAGCTCTTCCAGGCCCTTTCCCGTTAGGGCTGAGGTGTGGATAGTGGGGCCTTCTCTCCAGGGTGAGGGAAAGTCCTCAAGGGATAATCTCTGAGGCAGGTCACTCTTATTGATGACCAGTATGCGCCTCATTTTCTTAAGTTTATTAATGAACTCCAGGGCCTGTGGCTCTAGTCTTATACTGCCGTCCAGGACAAGGAGGGCTAGCTCTGAGGATTCTAGCACCTTCTGGGCCCTGGCTACAGCTAGCCCCTCGATACCTTCCATGGGAGCAAGTCCTCCATAGCTCCCGTGGAGCGACGGAAGGGCAAGTCCTGCGGTGTCCACAAGGGAGAAGGATATATCACCCAGCACCAACTCTGCCTCAAGAGGGTCCCTGGTGGTGCCTGGTAAAGGGGAGGTAATGGCCCTGGGCCGGCCCAGGAGGGCGTTAAGGAGGCTGGACTTCCCTACGTTGGGTGGTCCGCAGAAGGTGGCCCTTATTCCCTCCCTAGATACCTTGCCCATCTCTATCCCTTGGGTGAAGCCTGAGAGTCTCTTCGCCAGGGTCTCTAGTTCCTTATCGGTCTCTTCGGGGCACAAAAGCCCTATGTCTTGGTCAGAGAAGTCTATGGATACCTCAAGGAGGGAGAGGATGTCAGCCAGGCGCTCTTGGGCCTCTCTAAGGATTCTGGAGAGTCCACCTTCCAGTTGGCTCATGGCCAGGCGAAGCTCAGCGTCGCTACGGGAGCGTATCACCTGTAGGACGGCCTCTGCCTGGGCCAGGTCTAGCCTGCCGTTTAGGAAGGCCCTCTTAGTGAACTCCCCCGGCTGGGCCCATCTAAAGGCCCTTCCCAGGGTCTTGGCCTTCTGAAAGAGTTCCTCCAGGACCATCTCCACCAGGGGTGGACTCCCCAGGGTGTGGAGTTCTGCCACATCCTCCCTGGTATAGGAGGCTGGGGCCCTCATGATGTATAGGAAGGCAGGGGCCTCTAGCCCTTCAGTCAGTATGAGCCTCCCTTTTTGACAGTAGTAGCCGGGGCGGCCTGCCTCTGACGGGCTGTTGGAGGAGGTGTCTTTCATGAATAGTCCCTCTGCACAGGGAATGGCCTCTGGACCGCTGAGCCTTACTATGGCCCTGGCAGAGGTTCCCCTGGGGCTGGATACTGCTACAATGGTTTCCTTCATGCTGAGACCTATGTGACCTTTGACAGCATCCTTTTTATAAGGAGTTGTTCCCCTATACTGAGGATGGTGCTGACCGTCCAGTAAAGAACAAGCCCTGAGGGCATGTGATAGAGGACGAAGGCGAACATTATTGGCATATATTTCATGAGCTTTTGCTGCTGTTGGGCTGCGGGGTCAGTGGATTTGGGCATAAGCCTCATCTGGAAAACGCTTGCTGCGGTCATAATTATAGGCAGGGCATTGATGTCATTGCCAAGGAAGGGCAGGGCGAAGTTCAGCGTAAACATCCTGTCGGGTTGTGAAAGGTCTTGCATCCATAGGATGAAAGGTGCCTGGCGCATCTCAAAGGAGAGTTGTAGGGTGCGAAAGAGGGCATAGAATATAGGGAGCTGTAAGACTATGGGCAGGCACCCACTCATGGGGTTTACGCCATGCTTTTTAAAGAGGGCCATCTGTTCCTGCCCCATCTTCTGTTTATCCTTTTTGTATTTCTCCCTGAGCTGTTCTAGCAGGGGTTGTAGTTTCTGCATCTTGTACATAGACATCTGACTCTTGCGGGTAAGGGGGAAGAGGACTACCTTTACCAAAAGGGTGAGCATTATTATGTTCACGCCGTAGTTGGGTATGACGGCGTAAAAGGCGTTTAGAATCTGTAGCAGTCCCTTGCTTAAAGGGGTAAAGGCGCCAAAGCCCAAGAGGGTTTCCAGTTTATAATCTTTTAAGACGTCCTCTCTCTTTGGTCCCATAAAGAATTGATATGCGTGCCTCTCTGCACCCTGTGGGGGGAGGGTGAAATTGGCAGTCTCAATGTTTACTAAGAGGTTGGTCTTGTCTTTAGAGTCTTTTCCTAAAACAGGCCGAGAGTTTACGGCATATACCCAGTCGTTGGACCCTGCTTTTAGTACAGAGGCAAAGTATCTGTTCACACCTCCAGCCCAAGCGATACCATGAGACTCATTCCTCTCGGGTGATTTCACTAGCTCGCTCAGGGTCTTCCGTATGAGCCTGATTTTTCCTCCTCCCA
>JAUQZZ010000078.1 GCA_030586765.1 Candidatus Brocadiales bacterium
TTTTAGGGCATGAAAACAGGGGTATACAAGGGTTATAATTACAGGACCGTAAGGTAGGGGCACGTTGCAACGTGCCCCTACAAGGATTCCCTGAGGTTTAATACCAGGAGCCTGGGTTCTGTCATCTCTTCTATAGCGTACTTTATCCCCTCCCGATTCATACCAGAATCCTTTACCCCACCGTAAGGCATATGGTCGGCCCTGAAGGTGGGTACATCGTTTATAATTACGCTCCCCACCTCAAGGGTACGGTAGGCAAGAAATACCTTATTTATATCCTGGGTGAAGACGCTGGTCTGTAGGCCGTATCTGGAGCGGTTTATCTCTTCCAGGGCCTTCTCAAAGGAGGAGAACCTGCTTACCGTGACCAGGGGTCCGAAGGCCTCCTCACAATTCACCCGCATCTCAGGGCTTGTGTCCACAAGGATAGTGGGTTCTAGAAAATTTCCTTGCAGTCTTCCCCCCACCAGGGCCTTTGCTCCCTGAGAGACCGCCTCTTTTATCCAGGCCTCTAGTCTCTTACCTGCCTCGGGAGCGATGAGGGGGCCTATCCTTGTATCTTCCTCCAGGGGATTACCCATCTTGAGCCCCTTCACATGGGCAGTTAGCATGGAGAGAAAGGGCTCATAGACCTCCTCATGGACATAGATTCGCTGGAGGGATATACAACTCTGTCCACTGTATACATATCCCCCATAAGTGCAGCGCCTGGCCGCATATTCTATATCAGAATCCTTATCAATTATTGTCCCTGCATTACCCCCCATCTCTAGAGTCACCTTCTTTTTTCCTGCTATACCCTTTAGATGCCATCCAACGGAGGTGCTTCCTGTAAAGGTGAGCATCTTGAGTCTGTCGTCTTTTACCATCTTTTCAGCCAGGTTGGAGGAGCAGGGCAGGATGCTTAAGGCACCCTCTGGTAGGCCAGAGGCAGTTACTATCTCTGCCAGGAGGAGGGCCGTCAGGGGTGCGGCTGAGGCAGGTTTTATTATAATGGTATTACCTGCGGCCAGGGCTGGGGCGAGCTTATGGCAGACAAGGTTTAATGGGAAGTTAAAAGGGGTGATACCCAGGATGGGGCCTATGGGGAAGCGCCTGGTTATGGCCAGCCTGCCCTTCGCACCTTCAACGAGGTCCAGGGGTATAATCTCCCCACCTATCCTGCGCGTCTCTTCAGAGGCCAATCTAAAGACCTCTATAGCCCTTTCTACCTCTACCCGTGAGTCACTAATGGGCTTACCCACCTCCAGGGTTATAATCCTGGCCAACTCCTCTTTTCGCTGTATAATTCCTCTCTGGATTGTGGAGAGGAACTCAGACCTCTTGTATGTGTGCAGTGAGCACGTTGCCTCCAGGGCCTTCACAGATGCCTTTACGGCATCTTCTATGTCCTCCTCAGAGGGCCTATAGGTTGTACCTACTATCTCTCCATTATAAGGATTCCTTATCTCCAGGGTCTCCTGGGAATCTCTCCACTGTCCCCCTACCAAGAACTTGTGGGGCTCTCTTTTGGTCTTTTTTATGGTGGAACTAGCCATCTCTTTTTCCTTGGTGCTATGTCCAGGATGTCTTCGACGTAGGCCCTGAGGATCTCTGCCACGCTCCATGCCTGGGCAATGCATCCCCTGGGGGCGTAGGGTGTGTTTCCATCAAAGATCTCGGAGATAAACCCTAGACCAGCCTCCTTTGTATGGATAGCCAGGTGTTTTAGAAGGTATCTGAGTTCTTCAGTAAGCTCGGCCTGGCTCTCACTTTTGTAGCCCCAGCTAGCGAAGAACCCCTTTGGGGAGGCCTCACCATATACCCTCACGTAAGCAGTGATAAATGGCCCCATAAGCCAGGGCCAGACTGTGCCCTGGTGGTAGGCAGAGTCCCTTGATGCTGGACCACCTGTATAATGCCCCTTATAGCCTTCTTCTCTGGGAGAAAGTGTTTTAAGGCCATAAGGGGTAAGGAGGTGGGCCCACACCTTTACGACCACTGCAGACTGCCTTTCTCTAGAAAGGGGCGAGTAGGGCAAACTTACCGCTAGGACCTGGTTTGGGCGTATGGCATCCTCTTTAAAATTTTCGGTAACATAATCATACAGATATTTTTCATCCACCTTCCAGAATAGCGTGTTGAATGACTCTCGGACCTTGTTGGCCTGCTGTAGGTAGGAGTCGGCCTCCTGTTTTAGGCCAAGGGCCTTGGCCAGGGCCTCCATTATTCTCAAGGCATTGTACCACAAGGCATTTACTTCTACTATCTTTCCGTATCTGGGGGTTACCGCCTTGCCTCCCACCTGTGCATCCATCCAGGTGAGTTGCAGGTTAGGCCCACCCGCTACTATGAGTCCATCGATGTCTACATGGATATTGTTTGCCGTGCCCTTCGTGTATTGTTCTATTATCTCTTTTAGCGAGTCAAAGAGGTATCTCCTGATAGTCTTCAGGTCATCAGTATATTCCAGGTACTTGTATGTGGCGTAGATATACCATAAAGAGGTGTCTGCAGAGGTATAGAAAGGGGTTCCATCGTATTCAGAGAAATAGTTGGGCAGAAGCCCTTTATTTAAATAGCGTGCGTAGGAGAGGAGGATGTCTCTGGCATCCTGGTACCTGCCTGTTACAAGGGTTAGACCTGGTAGGGCAATCATAGTATCCCTTCCCCACGGGCCAAACCAGGGGTAACCCGCAATAATATCTTTCATACCTTCTGACTTTGAAACTACGAAGGAATCCGAGGCAACAACAAGGCCCTGGGAGAACTCGTCCAGAGGCCCCCATCTGCATCTCTTCTTCAGGTCTTGTCTCCTTATTAGTTCTCTTTTCATTAAGGCCTCCGCCTTAGGGAGGTTCTTTGAGGTGGAGGCCACCAGATAGCAGGGGCTGTTTTTTGTAAGGGTAAAGTGCAGTTCACAGGGGCTAAAGAGGTCTTCTTGAAAAGGGAGACCCCTGGAGGCCTCCTCTGGATATTCTAGACTTCTATACCAAAAGAATTCCCCTTCTCTTTTCTCTGCATTGTGATAGATGTACATCTTTGGTAGGTCAGGATAGGGCTCAAACTCCATTACACCCTCTTTGTATGGGTATTCTTTATTTATGTTGTCACTCTCTTTTGTGAGGGAGTGATGGTCACGGAAGGCCAACATGGGCCTGATTCTTATCCTTGTACCACCAGTCCCTGGCGATATTAGGCGATAAAGGATGGCAGTGGTATTATCCCCATAGACCATAAAGACCAGCTTTTCTATTGAAAGGTCCTCTATCTGATAGATAAAGATAGGAAAGGGGTCTAACCTGAAGCCTGATAGATATTTGTAGCCCTGGGGGTGATAGGCACCGGGATATACATTTGTGGAAAGGGGATACTCTTTGCCCTTGTATGACAGCCATTCCTCTACCTTTGACAGCAAGACAACCCTTCCCATGGGGGGTCTAGTGGCTGCCACCAGCAGGCCGTGGTACCTTCTGGTATTGGTGCCCAGGATGGTAGAGTAGGCATAGCCTCCTAGGCCATTGGTCTCCAGCCATTCCTTCTGCAAGACCAGGCAGGGGTTCTGGCAGAGCTCAGAGTCAAAGGTTATCATATGGGTTAAGGCATAGGGCTTATGCTAGTCTTGTTTGATATGCCTCCAATTTTTCTATGTACTTCTTTGCCAACCTGGTGATTTTGCTCCAATCTCCTTGGTTTACTGCCCTTTTATCTATCAGGGTGTCAGAGAGGCACACAGCGGCGGCACCTGCCTCAAGGAACTGGATGAAGTTTTCCAGGTCGACCCCTACGGAAGGCATAAGCTCTATGTAGGGGAGCGGTTCTTTCAGGGCCTTGATGTACTGGTACCCTCCCAGAGAAGCGGCAGGAAAGACCTTAACCAAGTCAGAGCCTTCCCGCCAGGCCCTTAGCACCTCGGTAGGGGTTAGGGCACCAGTGGATACAAAGGTGCGGGCCTCTTTACAGGTCTTTATTACCTCTGTCTCTATAGTGGGAGAGACAATAAACTTGGCCCCTGCACTGATAGCGGCCTTTGCCTTCTCAGCATCTGTGACCGTTCCAGCCCCCACAACAGGTCCTTCCTCCCTGGCCAGCTCCTTAATCACCTCCAAGGCCTTGGGGACAGTCAGGGTAATCTCAATGATTCGCATCCCTCCCTGGAGACAAGCCCTTGCAGCCTTCAGTGCAGACTCTGGGGTATCAGTCCTTATTACAGCAAATATCCTGTGTCTCTTTATTAATTCCCACAGATTCTCCACGGCTCTCAACCCTCCAGTGTCCTTAGAAAGACCCTTGCAGGGGCACCATCCCCTCCTTTTATCTTTAAAGGTGCTACTATTAATTCATAGTCCCCAGGCTCCACGTTTCTTAGGTCAAGACCCTCAACGATTATTACACCCCTGCCAAGGAAGATATGATGAACCTCTGCCTTCGGGGCATTATGCTTTTCTACTGAGAGGTAGTCCAAGCCTACAAGCCTTATGCCCCTCTCCACCAGAAATTGAGCAGCCTCTTTTGTAATATAAGCGTAGTCCTCTTTAAAGGTGGGAAGGTTCCAGTATTGGGAGTTGACGGTCTTAAAGATGACCCTTTCTACCCCAGCGAGGTCTAACCTTTCCACATCATCTAGAGTAATCCTCTTTGTTTCGCATACAGAGAAGAGACGCACCCTTCCTATGAGCACCTCTAAGGGGATTTTATCCACGGTTATACCTTTTTCTACGAAGTGATGAGGGGCGTCCACATGGGTGCCAGTGTGAGAGCCTAGCCTCAGCTCACTGAGATTACAGGGTTCCCCCTTTTTTAGTTCAAGCCTTCTCTGGATGTAGACCTTTTGGTCTCCTGGCCAAGTAGGCAGGTTGCTAGATATAGTTAGAGAGATATCGTAGACCTTCATGAGTCTAAAGCCATTCTTCCCGAAAGCCCAATTCCTGTGGGATAACCCCTTCTCTGGAGGAAGACAGGCCTTCCAAAAAGATTCTTACAGGTGGAGGAAGGATATCCCTGCTTCGGACAATCTGGTTCATGCGTTTTTTTATTATGGGCCTTTTTAGTACCTCTTCCCTGGATAGGGCGGGTATTTTATCCCCTTGGTGTAATTTCTTCTTGTCCAGGAGGTTTATCCTCCCCCTCTCCAGGTCTATAAAGACCAAGTCCCCTGTGATGATAGCAGCTATGCCTCCACCAAGAAGAGCCTCGGGGCTGCAATGGCCCAGACAGGGGCCATAGGTAGCGCCAGAGAAACGACCATCGGTGAGGAGGGCAGCTATGCCTCTTAGCACAGGGTCCCTGTTCAGGTATTCTGAGGGATAAAACATCTCAGGCATACCCCGGGCCCTAGGCCCCTCCCCGGCGATTACTATCAATAGTCTCAGGACGTCTTCTTTTATCAGCCTTTGAAAGAGTTGCTCCTTTGTTAGGTCCTTTATGTCTTTTTTCTCTCCCCTTCTCGTGTTTATACAACTCACCGCCACAAGGTCTCTCTTGCTAGCAGTCCTTTTCAGTCTATTTAGTACATCTATGCCCCTGAAGAGTTCTTTCCGCGCCTCCTCTTCTCCCAGGTAGAAGACAGAAAGATACACCCTTTTATCGAAGTTAGCCAGGGCCTCTTCTTTTATTCCAGTTGCCTTTAACACTGCGCTTTCGCAGAGATTTCCCTTAAGCTCCAGGATGCCGCTAGAGGCCCTTAGGGGCCTAGAATGGATAATCTTGTTATCGGCCTCCTTTGCCTGGGCAATGCGCATCCTCCAGGGGCCGTCCACAGTGGTGGCATCTTCTATAAGGCCGTAGCAGTGCAGGACTTTTACTAATGTGTCTACCCCCGTGACCCTTCTCCTTTGACAGTCTCTGGCCAGGGTAAAGATGCTCTTGTTTTGTTCGGGTGCTACCTCAAGGAGGAAGGGTGTTACCCTGCTAAGCTTTGCTAGATAGGAGGGTCTTATTCTTATCTCTAGAGGGGAGGCAATGAAGGGGAAATGCAAGACCCAGTTAGTGGAACCTCCTATAGCGCTCCATACAATGATGGCATTCCTGAGGTTGGCCCTTACCAGGGAGGCTACGCCAAAGCGCTCCTCCTGAGAGTTCATGCCCTGGAGGAGGTTATCCACTGCCTTTTTCACCTGGGCACGGCCAGCTGGGTGGGGAAGGAAATCATTTCCCTTAGATACCAGACCCAGGGCGGCCAGTACAAATTTGTTCGTGTTGCCTGTGCCTAAGAAGGCACAGGTACCGCCCTTGGTGCACACATCCATCGCCAACTGGCTTTCTATGAGGTCTCGTTTCCTTTCGGAAATTAACCCTCTATGCCATTGGTTATCTATGAACTTCTTAAACATTGTATAGGTGTTGCACTTGAGTTTCATTTTGAGAAGCTCGTCCATCTCTTGTTTCTGGGCCATGTCGAGGAAGGGACGCAGCCCCAGAAATTCTCTCTTTATATCCTGAGATATGGCATATTCAGGCATGACGTTACAGGGGATGAAGACGGCGCAAAGGGGTTTCTGGCCCAATTTCCTTCGGGTGAGGTCTATCTGGATAAGGGCTGCCAAATCACCCACGGGTTGTTTGTCGCAGCCTGCCAAGACCAGGGCCCCGTGGTAGCCATGGGCAAAGAACTGTGAGATAAGACCCAGGCAGTGGATGTTTCTGGAGATGAGGGAGAAGAACATCCCCCAGTGCCCTTGAGCTATCCCGTCACAGACCCCGGGTCGTATCATCACGAAGGGGATTGTCCCTTTCTGCCAGAGGTATCTGACTGCCTCCTGGGAGATGGTTTCATCGTAGAGGTGTGCTGGATGATCCCTGGAGCCACAAAGGATTGCCACTCTTGGACAACCCCCCATAAACCTAGAGATTATCCCCTCTCTTGTGTGTTTTATTCCTGCAGAGGTAAGGGTGTTTTCAATTACGGGTAGAAGAAGGGTTATAGGTTCTGGCTGTGAGATGATGGGGTCGCCAAGGGTCTCGTTGTGCATCTTCATGGGGAGGCTTCCAGGGGTTTCACAAAGAGGGCTTTTGGCCTTCTGTGTGGATAAAAGAGCTTCCCTTACTAGGCCAGTCCGTATCTCTTTATATTGGCGTCGGCAATCTCTTGTATCTTCTTTATCTCTTCTTCACCGCCGGTCTTTTTGAAGAGGTGGGCAAAGCGCCCCTGGATTTTAAGGTACTCTGCCACAGGCTTTTGGGGCTTGGATATTTTTCTCACCTTGGTGATTACTCCATTTTCCATCTCGAAGATGGGATAAAGCCCGGTGTCTGCGGCCAACTTTGCCACCTTAACAGTGAGGGCAGGATCGCTCTTCCAGCCCAAGGGGCATGGAACGTGTACTTGCACATATTTAGGGCCTGTTATCTTCAGTGCCTTCTTTACCTTTGCCTCCAGGTCCTTTGGGTAGGCCACTGTGGCCGTGGCAATGTAAGGCACGCCGTGGGCGGCAGCTATAGCAGGCATGTCCTTTTTGAGGAAGCGGTTTCCCCAGGAGACCTTCCCTGCTGGGCTGGTACGGGTATCGCTATCATAGGGGGTGAGGCCGCTCCTCTGGACGCCAGTATTCATATAGGCTTCATTATCATAGCAGACGTAGAGGATGTCGTGTCCTCGCTCAAACATGCCGCTAAGGGCCTGGAGTCCGATATCGGCAGTGCCGCCATCTCCACCCTGGGCAATGACCTTTGCCTCTGCCTGTCTGCCCAGGGCCTTTAGGGCAGCTTCGACCCCAGAAGCAATAGCTGCTGAGTTCTCAAAGAGGGAGTGAATGAAGGGCACACCCCAGGCTGACTGAGGCCAGCGGGTAGTAAAGACCTCCAGGCATCCTGTGGCGTCTGTGGTGATTATATCTGGACCTGCCGCATCCACTACCAGCCTTGCACCCAGGGCCTCTCCACAGCCGTAGCAGGCAGTGTGGCCGGCAAGAAAGAGATGCTTTTCCATACTATCCTCCTATCAGGGCCTCTTTCAGGTCTACAAACTTGTCCTCTCGACCTACCTCGGCCCTGTTCTTTATTATACCTATTATAGTTTCTACGTTTATCTCTCTACCTCCAAGACCTATGATGTGCCCCCTTATCTGTGGGGTGGGCTTTCTCCCGCAGAAGGCTGCCCTGACCTCATTGGTCAGTACGCCACCTGAACCAGGGGAAAAGGCCCTGTCCAGTACCAGCACTTCTTTGGCACCCCCAAGGACCTCACATATCTCCTCTTTGGGGAAGGGACGGAAGGACCTTACCTTTAGAACCCCTACCTTTTCCCCCTCTTTTCGCAATGTATCTATGGCCTCCTTTATAGTGCTAACTACTGAACCCATGGCCACCAGGACTATTTCTGCACCCTCCACCTGATAGGTATCTATGAGTGTTCCCTGGAACCTGCCGAATTTTTTTTGAAACTCCAGGGCCACCTCCTCAATGATTTTGGCAGAATCTCTCAGGGCCTTGTCCAGCTGATAACGGACCTCCATGTAAGACTCAGGTCCCAGCATGGCACCAAAGGTCAAGGGGTTTTTAGGGGTAAGGTAGTACTGTGGTTGATAAGGAGGTAAAAAGGCATCTGCCTCGGCCTGTTCTATTAGGTCCACGGGTTCATAAGCATGGGTGAGGACAAAACCGTCCATACACACCATCACAGGCAGCATTACTTCAGGGTGTTCAGCTATGCGGTAGGCCTGCAGATGCATGTCACAGGCCTCCTGAACGTCTTCAGCGTAGAGTTGTACCCAGCCTGCATCTCTCACAGAGATGGAATCCTGCTGGTCATTCCATATGTTTATGGGGGCAGACAGGGCCCTGTTAGCGCAGGTAAGGACCACTGGGAGTCTCATTCCAGAGATACAGAAGAGCACCTCTGCCATATAAATAATACCCTGGGAGCTGGAGGCAGTATAGGTGCGCGCACCTGTGGCGCTGGCCCCCAGGACTACCGAGGCCGCTGAGTGCTCACTCTCTACGGTTACATACTCTGCCTTAATGAGGCCATTGGCTACCATCCGGGAGAGTTCTTCTGTGATATGAGTCTGAGGCGTTATAGGGTATGCCGCAATAACATTGGGTCTGCATGCCCTAACTGCCTCAGCCACGGCACCAGAGCCCTCCATAAAGGTCTTAGGCATTTTATTTCTCCTCCAGAAGCATCTCTATATCATCCACCTGGCATTCTTCTGCGC
>JAUQZZ010000079.1 GCA_030586765.1 Candidatus Brocadiales bacterium
CTGCCGGAAAAGGGGCTGTTATTCACCGAGAAAGTCATCCTCACCGTAGGTTCGTCAATAGACACGGGCGGCAGGGCAAGAGGGTTATTACTGTCAGCAATAGTCTCGCCTATGCCGATGTCAGGCAGACCAGCCACCGCAACAATCTCCCCGGCCTCTGCCCTTTCCACCTCTACCCGCTCCAGACCCTTGAAGAGAAGGATGTCTGTTGCCTTGCCAATAACGGTGGTGCCGTCAATTTTTATCTGGGCGATGGGCTGCTTTTTTGTGATGGAGCCTGACTGTATCTTTCCGATACCCATCTTCCCCTTATATGAGTCGTAGGCCAGGGCTAGCACGAGTATCTGTAATGGGTCATCGGGGTTGGTTATCGGGGCAGGGATCTTTGAGAGGATAGTTTCAAATAAAGGGACCAGGTCTTTTCCGGGGCGCTTTAGGTCAAGGGTTGCAGTGCCAAAAATACCTGCGGTATAGACGATAGGGAAATCAAGCTGTTCGTAGGTTGCCCCAAGGTCTACAAAGAGGTCAAAGGTTCGGTTTACTACGTCCTCTATCTGGGCATCAGGGCGGTCAATTTTATTGATAACTACAATGGCGGGGTGTCCCAGGGCCAGGGCCTTACGCAGTACAAACTTGGTCTGCGGCATGGGGCCTTCCTTGGCATCCACCAGGAGCAGGACGCCGTCCACCATCCTCAGCGTTCGCTCCACTTCCCCACCAAAATCGGCATGCCCAGGGGTATCTACCAGGTTAATCTTCACGCAGTTATACAGGATGCTAGCGTTTTTGGCGCGGATAGTAATGCCCCGCTCACGCTCCAGGTCCATGGAGTCCATTATGCACTCGCCCATTTCTTCGATATTCCGTGCCACGTGTGTTTGCTTGAGCATTGCATCCACCAGGGTAGTCTTCCCGTGGTCAACGTGGGCAATGATGGCGATATTGCGGATGTCTTTTCTCTGTCTGCTTGTCATATTAAAAATCGTTTAGAGTTCGGCCCTCTCGATTATGCCTGGAAATAAAAAGGGCATAACTTAGACACAATTTTGTACATAGTGCCTAACTTTATGCCCGTGACTATAGAGAGATGTAATGCATATAAGCTAGATCTACTACGTAAAAACAGTATATCAATTCTGTCTGATAATGTCAAAGGCTAATAGTTCAGCGAAGGGGCTTTCTTTGGTATTAAGAGGCCAATCCCTTGACTTTTATACTTATATGTTAGACACTACGCTTCCTTTTATAATACAGCAGCTCTAAAAAATCAAAGATTGTAGCGGCAGAGCTTGCTCTGCTTAACTCCATCTTGAAGTCGAGCAAGCTCGACCACTACAGAATTAAAGGAAACAAGCACGGGCGGTCGGTTTTAAGATTATGTGTTGGGCTTTGCAAAATATGCCTTTCCAATTCGCTTAAGGCGGACACTCCTAATTCCCTCCCCCTTGATGGGGGAGGGTAGGGTGAGGGTGAATACCACCCTCCCCTTTCCCCCTCCCGTCAAGGGAGGGGGAAACTGAATCCGTCTTTTGCAGAGGGCTCAAGACTGGATTTATGAGGAAGAGATATCCATACATAATAGTAGGTAGTGGTGTGGCAGGCAATGCCGCCTTAGAGAAACTCGTAGACCTTGGAGAGAAGGGCAATATCTTTATGATTTCCCGAGATAAACACCTGCCTTATGACAGACCGCCCCTTTCAAAGGAGTTTTTACGGGGCAAAAGGAAGGAGGAGAAGGTCTTTTATCACACAGAAGGGTATTTCAAGGATAATGGGGTTGATATTGCCCTCGATACCTCTGTGAAGGAGATTGGGTCTAAGGAAAAGATAGTAATTACTTCCAGCGGAGAGGAAATAGCCTTTGATAAACTCTTAATGACCCCTGGCGTTATGCCCCTCAGGTTCAAAATTAAAGGAACAGACCTAGAAAATATCTTCTATCTCCGCAGCCTGGACGATTCTAAGGTAATTAAGGATGCAATGGGCAGGTATAAAAGCGCAGTTATAGTTGGGGGCGGGTTTATAGGAATGGAGGTCGCAGCGGCCCTGGTAGAAAAGGGTATTACTGCGACCCTCTTGACCAGGGGGCGGTGGCTCTGGGACAGATTTATAAACAAAGAGATTGCCAGTTTCTTTGAGGATTATTACAAAAGGCAGGGTGTAAATTTCATCGTCAATGATGAGCCGGTGGAGTTTATCGGGGAAGGCAGTGTTAAGGGTCTTAGAACGAAGGATGGAAAGACCCTGGATTGTGATTTCGTGGTGGCTGGAATCGGGACAGAGTTGCCAGGGGAGATTTTTCTTTCCTCTGGGCTAGCCTTTGATAATGGCCTGGTAGTGTATGAATATATGCAGACAAATAATCCCGACATCTTTGGTGCAGGGGATGCCATAAATTTTTATGACCCAGTTTTTAAAAAGAGGCGTAGGGTGGAACACTGGGGCCATGCTGATTACAGCGGACGCCTTGCGGCAGAAAACATGAAGGGGGTGAAAAAGCCCTATGATTTATTGACCTATGTATTTTCTCGGGTCTTTGACCTGCGTCTTGAGTTTGCAGGGGATGAAACGGGTTACGAAGAGATAAAGATTATAAGGGGCGGCTTTGGGGACAAGAGTTTTACTGCGCTGTATCTAAAGAATGGCCTTGCCCGTGCCTATTTTCAGATAAATGGCGAACAGGCAGAAAGGGCAGAGTTAGAAAGGCGCATCAGGGACGACCAGGCAAAGGTCTAGTACAGAGGATTTATTTTCTAGGTGCAGGCATCGCCGTAATCAAGGAGAACTTTGCATAGGTCGCCCGGTGTCATTCTGAGCTGTAGTGGTCGAGCCGTGCCGTAGGCAGGTCTGCCTTCGGCATGACTTGCTCGACTTACTTTAACAAAGCAAGTCACGCCATAGGCGGATCTGCCTTTGGTATGACTTTGCTACTACAATAATACATGTGACCAATCATGTCATTCTGAGCGAAGCGAAGAATCTAGGTAGACAACGAGGTAAACCTCGTTGAACCACAATCAACGACCATAAAGGTCGTTGTCTACCACTTTGGCTCGATGCTGGGACTACCTTAGAGGAGGGTATGTCCAGACACCTTAGTAGATTAGCCGTCTCTGTAGTAGCGCAGACCTTTAGGTATGCCTAATATGATATGGGGGCAGGACTAAAACCCTGCGCTACAATTCTTGAGTTTTTCAGAGGTCTCGGTTAATGAAAGTGCTTAAAGTCCTATTTTTTCTTCTTCTCCGGTGGGTTGTGCTTTGCGCATGTCTTACACATCTTTTCTCACCCCCTTTCAAGGGTTTACGCTCAGGGCTATTAGCCCAGCATGACAAGGTTTTGCGAAAATACACCTTTCCCAGAGGTCTCTAGCTATGATAACCTCCCCCTACCCCCTCCCATCTAAGGGAGGGGGAGATTGAATCTGCCTATGGCATTACCGCCTGTAAAGTCCGATGAGTTCGGCGTTAGCAAGGATATGCCCCTGCATGGCCTTTTCCACATCCTTCTTTGTTGCCCGCGGGGGCAGGTTTAGCTTTGTATCCAGGGCATATAGCTTAAAGAAATAGCGGTGTGCTGGCCCAGGAGGTGGACAGGGGCCGCCAAAGCCTACCTTTCGAAAATCAGTTATGCCCTGCTTTGCACCATTCTCAAGGGTTTCCTTCTTTGGAATGCCCTCAGGCAATTCCTTTGTATCGGCAGGGAGGTCGTATATAACCCAATGGACCCATGTGCCCATGGGGGCATCAGGGTCGTCAGCTATAAGGGCAAGGCTCTTAGTCCCTTGCGGAGGGGCGTTCCAGCTTAGGGGTGGAGATTTATCCGCCCCGTCGCAGGTGTACTGGGTGGGGATAGTATCCTTGGCCTTGAAGGCAGAGCTTTTAAGTTCAAAGGCCATGGCATCACCTCCTGCCTCTAGAGGTTCCGTAAAAGTCAGGCATAGGCCCATTATAACTATTAAGAAGAGGAGCCAGAGGCCTTTCATCAGATTTAAATGATATAAAAGTGTTACGAGATATGCAATCCCTTTTTACCAAAAAAGACTGACTCCAAGAGAATCCCGATGAGGACTGATTGCCACCCGCAGGTGGTAGAACCACCCTTTCCCATAAGTTATTTCCCCGCTATTTACAAGAAAGGTCTTTTCTAGTAGCATTTTTCCTCTATTTTTGCATCTAAAGGGTTTGATAAAGGAGGCAAATACCATGGAGAGGATTAATAGAGAGATGACCTTTTTGACCCTTTTTATAGGGCTGTTTCTTTTCCTGAACTCTACTGTATACGGTGGTACGGTGGATAATGAGGGTACTATCTATGTGGCCCACTGGACGCACACCCCTGAAAACTGCCCTGGCAGGAGTACGGAGGGGGCAAAGATGCTTAGCGACTTCTGGGCAAACCGCGATGAGGCCACCAGAAAAGGGATAACAATTCTCGGTGCCTACGTTACTGTAACAGAGCACGACTATTACATCATCGTGCAGGCCAAGGATTATGCATCCGTGGTAAAGTTTTTCTTGCCCCTCGTACCTACCCAGACAGGCTCCTTTAGACCAGTCCTGCCTATGGAGGAATGGATAAAGATAAACCAGCCAAAGTAGGTGCTTTATCCTTGCCCTACAATGAACCCCATAGTATTTACCTAAAACTGGCTGGTGCCAGAGGGATATTTGTCCTGACAAAGGCATTTACTATTCTGGGGTCAAACTGTATGCCTTTATTGCGGATGAGTTCGGCCATTACCTGGGTGTGTGACAAGGCCTTCCTGTAAGGCCTATCCGAGGTCATGGCCTCGTAGGCGTCGGCCACGGCCAGGATGCGTGCACCTAGCGGGATTCTATCGCCTTTAAGCTTATCTGGATAGCCTGTGCCGTCCCAGTGCTCGTGGTGGTGGCGGATAGATGGGAGTATGTCTTCAAACCATTTCCAAGTGGCCAGTATCTCCACCGCTTTTGAAGGATGCTCTTCCACAAGCTGTTGTTCTTCTGGCATGAGTTTCTCTGGCTTTCCCAGGAGTTCTAGATACGGGCCGAGCTTACCTATGTCATGGAGCAGGCCTGCCAGTTCTAGCTTTTTTGTTAACTCGTCATCCAGTTCTATTGCCCGTGCAATGTAAGTCACATACATTGCCACGCGGACAGAGTGACCATGTGTCCACGGGGACTGGGCATCTATAGATATGGAAAGACTCTTTACTGTGCCTTCAAAGGCCTCACGGAGCTCCTGCTGTGCGCGCAACATCCCTTCTTCTGCCCTCTTGCGCCTATTGATAAGGGCTTGGGCAGTGGCACATAATGCAATGATAAGGCACGCATTGGAAGAACGCGACCAGACGTTACCAGGCTCTGAGTATAGTTGCTCGATAAAATTGCCCTCGCGCAGTGCAAAAGCATGTAAGGCAGGTTCGATAAACCAAGAGAGTATCCCAAGCCCTATTCCAAGCCATAGTATTATCATCTTTTCACGCCCCCGTATGAGTTGAGGTCTCTGCAAGAGGTTAGATAATTAATTTATTCTGCCTTTTGACAGAAGGAACAAGGGTGTTCCTACTATGGTGGGTCTTTAAGTCTTTGATTTCCTCCTTCTTTGATAGGCCTACTTCTTCTTGATGGGAGGGGCAAGAGGGAGGGTGATATTCAACCTCCTTGCAAAGGGTTCGCAGTGAGGAATGGGTGGCTCTTGCCACACGATAGAAATAAAGGCCGTTCGTTCCCTCGCCATTCTTCCATTGGTAGAGATAGTAAGGTCTTATACCTAAGAGGCTTTGGCCGTTGGTCATGAATTTTTAAAAATGATTGCTTGGGCGAATAAATATTATAGCTTTGAAGAGATATCTTATCAAGACCTTTGGTAGGGGGAGTTCTAAAAAGAAACCATTGGAGATTGCTTTCACCCTTGCTCCCGAC
The DNA here is from genome assembly GCA_030586765.1 of Candidatus Brocadiales bacterium. Classification (GTDB taxonomy): domain Bacteria; phylum Planctomycetota; class Brocadiia; order Brocadiales; family Bathyanammoxibiaceae; genus JAUQZZ01. The sequence goes on from JAUQZZ010000079.1 coordinate 5,907, forward strand.
CCCCTGAGCATAGCCGCTATTGCGTAGCCCTAGCGAAGGATGGCTGGGGAGCTAGGATTCGAACCTAGACAGGCAGATCCAGAGTCTGCAGTGCTACCGTTACACTACTCCCCAACCCAAAATCATTCCTAGCAGAAAGCCCCTGCCCAGTCAAGCCTTTTGAGGTATTGAAGGGAGGTTCAAGGTCTTGGCGTCTCCTCGTAAAGTGCCATGGCATCCCACATCAACTCAAAGACCTCTGTATTGTCCATTTTTCCCTTTACCCGCTCTGAGCCTGGGCCCTGGGCCCAGATGGGGACGTCCACCGCTGTGTGTTGAGAGGAGCCCCAATACACCTGTACTATCTCACCCTTTTTAGGCAGGTGGCGTTCAGGGCCGATGATAGAGAGCCCGCCTGTCTCATGGTCTGAGGTGACTATTACCAGGGTTTCAAGGGTGCGTCCCTCCCCGGCCTTTAGCCACTCTAATACAGCGCCTACGGCCTCATCGAAATCCATCATCTCGAAGATTAACTTCCTAATATCGTTATCGTGCCCTGCGTGGTCTATCCGTCCCCCTTCTATCATGAGGAAGAAGCCCTCAGGGTCCCTATCAAGGAGCTCTAGTGCCTTCAGGGACATCTCCTTTAAGGAAGGCTCCTCAAGGCCCCTCTCCCCCACAAAGCCCAGGTGGCCGGGAGTGAAGGTCCCCAGTACCTTCTTCACCCTTGTTAGGTCCAGGTGTTCAAGTTCCCATTTTTTGTTTATTATCGTGTAGCCTTTAGCCCTGGCATCATTAAGGAGTTCATGCGGCCAGAACCTTGAGCCACCGCCAAAGATGACCTCAGGCCGTGGGCCCTGGAGATAATCCCGTGCGATAGCCTGGGCGCTGTCCCTGGAGGTCTCATGGGCGGCAAAGGCCGCAGGGGTGGCATGGGTGACTTCAGTAGTGGTCACTAGCCCAGTGGCCTTTCCCATCTCCTTGGCAATCTCCAGGATGCTCTTATAGTTCTCCCCTGATGTAGACTGCCCTAGCCTCCCCTTTTTGGTCTTATGTCCTGTGGCCAGGGCCGTGCCTGCGGCGGCGGAGTCGGTAATAAACTCTGCGGAGGTGAAGGTTGTGACATAACCTGAGTGTTCCAGGGTTTCCATGTTCAGTCGGCCCTCAGGGCCCTGGGCAAAGACCCTGGCTGCCACCACGTGGGCCTGTCCCAGGCCGTCGCCAATAAAGAGAATGATATTTTTTGCCCTGGCCTGGGCATAGATAGAGGAGGAGATTAAAAGAAAGAAAATAAAGAATACAAATCTAAGGGGGAGCCAAGGGAGATATCTTTTGAGGGTCAAGAGACGTTTACCCCCTGGGGTGGAATTTTTTGTGGATGTGTTTGAGGTGCTGGCGCTCTATATGGGTATAGACCTGGGTGGTGGCTATGCTGGCGTGACCCAGCATCTCCTGTACAGAGCGGAGGTCTGCCCCACGTTCCAGTAGATGGGTGGCAAAGGAGTGCCTTAGGCCGTGTGGTGAGATGACCTTGATGCCTGTCTTTCTTGCATAGTGTTTTACTATGCGCCATATATCCTCCCGCCTCAGGGGTCTGCCCACCCTGCTCAGGAACATGGTATGAGTGCCCTTACGGTTCAGTTTGGGTCTCACCTCTTTTAGATACCTCTGCAAGGCCTCGGCGGCCTTTCCACCCAGGGGCACCAGCCTCTCCTTATTGCCCTTACCCCTACAGCGCACATAGCCATATTCCAGATTTATGTCTGGTAATTCTATAGTAGCTACTTCAGAGACCCTGGCCCCGGTGGCGTAGAGCACCTCCAGGAGGGCCTTGTCCCTGATGCCCAGGGGTTTTTCCAGGGAGGGCCCCCCCAGGAGTTTTTCTACATCCCTCCAGTGGAGCACCTCTGGCAGGCGCTTCCATAGCCTGGGGGCCTCCACGCCTGCCAGGATATCCCTGTCCAGCTTACCCTCCATGACCAGGAACTTGTAGAACTGCTTTACGGCCACCAGGTTCCTGGAGACGCTGTTTACGCTCAGACCCCTCTCCTTCTCGGAGGACATATAGAGGTTCAGGTGGTCGGTACGAAGGTCCTGTGGTCTTTTGATGCCCCACTTTTCCAGGAAGTTAGAGAATTTTCTGAGGTCGTTTCTATAGGCAAGGACGGTGTTTTTAGACAGGCCGCACTCCAGGGCCAGGTAGTCTAGGAAGGCCCCAATAAGTTCTTCTATTTTTGGTTTACTGTCCATCTCCTGGGGCTACTGGGGGCACGATTTGGGATAGGTCGGCAATCCTCTTGGAGTAGAGTTCGTTTATATTCTTTATCAATAAAAGCCGATTGTTCCTCAGCCTGGTATCCTCCACGTTCACGAAGACCTTATCGAAGAAGGTATGCACAGTCTGGGCGAAGGCGGTGTAGTACTCCCTGGAGGCCTCCTCATACCTTTCTGCATTGATAAGGGAGAGGATATGGTCTTTGTTCTTCAGATATGTCTCCCAGAGCCTTCGCTCTTCTATCTCCTGGAGGAGGCCCTCCTCCACCTCTCCCATGGAGGGAGAGTCCTTTCCGATGTTGAAGGTCCTTTCTACTACGGTTACCAGGCCTTGCCACTCTGGGGTCTTGGAGAACTGGGTGATTACCTCCAGCCTGTGGCAGAAGTCACCGATGTTATCAAAACCGGCACCTAACACGGCGTTTAATATGTCGTAGCGGTATCCCCTTTCCAGGAAGGTCTGGTAAAGCCTGTCCCTGAAGAAATCGAGTATCTCCCTGGTAGCGGCACCAGCCCCGGGGAAATTTTCCAGGGCTGCTGTCACAGCCTCCTGCAAAGATAAAGGGAGTCTCTTGTCGCCGAGGATGCGGACTATCCCCTGGGCCTGCCTCCTCAGGGCGTAGGGGTCCTGGGAGCCAGTGGGTACCAGTCCTATAGAGAAGCAGGCACAAAGGGAATCAAACTTATCAGCCAGGCTGAGGATAGTCCCCAGCTTTGTATCAGGGGGCCTGTCTCCGGCATATCTAGGGAGGTAGTGCTCCATAATGGCCATAGAGACCTCCTCAGGCTCTCCTTCCTCCTTTGAGTAGTGGTAGCCCATAATAC
>JAUQZZ010000080.1 GCA_030586765.1 Candidatus Brocadiales bacterium
TGCCAAACCCTCCCATTGCGCAAAGGCCATATGTACACGGGAAAGTGGCTGTTTTAGCTTTTGAAGATAAGACGGAAGATTTTACATTCCAGGGAAAGAAATTTCCTTTAGATGGAACCTTTAATCTTGCTAAGGGAAAGGATGTCATGACAGGTTTGCCCCATCTTTATCCGCCGCTACTAGCTAAATTTTTTACCGATGACCTTAAAAACTCTGGGGTTTTTGAATCGGTGAGGTTTGTCTTTGACCGTTCTGAGCTATTCGGCGAGGATATGGTCATCGAGGGCGTGGTAGAACAAGCCAATGCATATGTCCGCTCTTCGCTAGCGGGTGGCGGCGGGTCTAGAGCTTCTTTAATCATAAAATTTAAGGGAACTACCATGGCAGACCAGAAGGTTGTTTGGACAAACGTCTTTACGAAAAATGTAGATTTTCCACCTTTTGTGGCTCCCGCTACGACACTTGCAGGGGGCCTGAAAGCTGTCTTTGGCGAAGCTCGACAGGACTTGCTCCAGAAGCTCGGGGCAATCTCAGCACCACCCGGGAGCACCCAGGAGGCACCATCCTCTGGTAAGTCTATCGAAGAAATCTTTAAGCAGTTGAAGGAAAAATAAATATGGAAGTAATCTGGAGTTTATTACAGGCTACACTTCAACAACCCCGAAGATTTTCTATCCAATCCACCAATTTCTACTAAGGTCAGAAGTTCGTAATTCTCCAGAAGTAAGTTCTTGTGGATAAGAACTCAAACCCTACAGTATTGTCTTGTGAAGGGTATGATACCTCCTCCACCTCATCCTTCACGGCCTTCGGGGCGCCAAGTTTGCATGGATGATTGGGATTTTTCTGGAATCTCTTAAAAATTAGGGATAGTTGCAAGCCCATATCGCCTTATAAATTGTGCCCTAAGGCCTGTCAAGACTAAGGCTTGCTTTTTAAGAGGGCGATATATATAATCAAAAATCTTAATAAAAAGGGGCCTGGCTGTCTAGATATAAATAGAGGCTGGGGGCCAATATAGGGTGTTAGAAAAATGTCAAGACCTCCTGTATCTGTCTGTATAATAACCCACAACGAGGAGCGGAGGGTCCGCCAGTGTCTAGAGGGCGTAAAATGGGCCGAGGAGATAGTGGTGGTAGATTCCTATAGCACGGACAAGACTGTGGAGATATGTAGGGAATATACGGATAGGGTCTACCAGAGGCCCTTTCCTGGCCACGTGGAGCAGAAGAATTATGCCCTGGACCTGGCCAGCCATGAATGGGCCCTCTGCCTGGATGCGGACGAGTGTCTATCTCCAGGTCTGGCAAAAGAGATTCAGGAAGAACTTTCTCTTAATGGTGATACCTACGCTGGATATATACTGCCCAGGCGCACCTTTTTCTTAGGAAGGTGGATAAACCACGGCGGCTGGTACCCCGACTATAAACTCAGGCTCTTTAAGAGGAGTCTGGGGAAGTGGGGTGGGATTAACCCCCATGACAAGGTCATCCTTCAGGAAGGTGCTACCAAAAGACTCAGAGGAGAACTCTGGCATTTTAACTATGAGGACATCTCCAGCCAACTCCGCACAGTAGATAGCTTCACTACCATCTTTGCCAGGAACAAGCTCCAGGAGGGTGCACACTTTGGCCTGCTTCCTATGGTCTTCAGGCCCATAGGGAGATTCCTCTCCATGTACTTCTTCAAGGGTGGATTTTTAGACGGCATGCCTGGTTTTATCCTGGCAGTGGTAGGCTCTTTTTACGTATTTATGAAGTATGCCAAGTGGTGGGAGATGGAGAGGGTCAAGTTCGCTAAAGAGACTCGTAATGAGCCTAGCGAATCTACAGGTGAATCCGCCAGTTATTGTGGCAAAGAGGAAGAAGTTTCCAAGGGGGGTCCATCGTGAGGGTGCTCTTTATCTACAGTAGCTGGAATGCACCCCTGGCCTATAGCGAAGGGGTGGGTCTCCTTTCTGCCGGTCTTAAGAGGGCTGGGCATGAGACCAAACTCCTTTACATCCACAAAGATATGTATCCCCTTCACCTGGAGGGCATAAAGAGGGAGGTGGAGGAGTATCAACCTGGCCTCATCGCCTTCTCCACAGGTACTAACCAATACCCCATTGTTACCCAGATAAGCAGGTTCCTCAGGCCATACCTCTCTATCCCCTTTATTGTAGGAGGGGTTCACTCTACCCTATGCCCTGAGGAGGTGATAAAGGAGACGAGTATAGACATCCTCTGCCTTGGGGAGGGGGAAGAGGCCATAGTGGAGCTGACAGAGGGGCTTGAGTCCGGGGAGGATATAACCCGCATAAGAAACCTCTGGGTAAAGAGGGATGGCCAGGTCTTTAAGAATCCCCCCAGGCCCTACCAGAACCTTGACCACAACCCTTTTGCCGATAGGAAGGTCTTTGCCTTCCAGAAGTTGATAGATTTAAAGAACGGCTGGGTGGACATGATGGCAGGGAGGGGTTGTCCATATCTCTGTACCTTCTGCTTTAACGAGAGCTACCGCAAGATATACCGCAGTAGCCTGGGTGCTGACACAGGGGGATACATCAGGTTTAGAAAACCTTCTCTGGTGATTCAGGAGATGAAGGAGATACTGGCATCTTACCAGTGCATAAAAACCTTTAGCTTCAATGACGACACCTTCACCATGAGTAAGGGATGGCTCACAGAGTTTTGTTCCTTATACGAGGAGGAGATAAAGGTACCCTTCGTGATAAACAGTCATCTCAATAATGTAGAAGAGGACGCCCTGGACGTCCTGAAGGATGCTGGTTGCGAACTCGTCAGGGTAGGCATAGAGTCTGGTAACCCCAGGATTAGGAACGATGTCCTTAAGCGTCACCCAATAAGCAACGAGGAGATTGTGGACCTCCTTGGGCGTATCCAATCCAGGGGCATAAGGGTCTTGACCTATAACATGATAGGCCTGCCCACGGAGAGGAAAGAGGATATTATAGAGACCATAAGACTAAACGCTCGCTGCTCTCCAGACGTGGTAAAGATTCTCACTTTTTATCCCTATAAGAATACCCCTATTTATGACTTTTGCCTGAGGAAGGGTCTATTGCGCCCAGACCACGAAGAATTACCCAATTATTACGAGAAGACCGTGCTAAACTTTGACCAGGAGACTAAGGATTTTATCCAGGACGTCCAGACCAACTTCTGCCGCTATCTTAACGAGTATGTAGAGGGGCAGGGAATCAGGTACGAGCAGAAGTTTGCCCCCTATTTTGCTGTAAAGGTAAAGGAAGACCTATCGGAGCAATTTGAGATCTCCTTGAAGAAGGAGTTGATATAATCCAAGGTTAGAGCTCTGAAAAACGCAAAAGATACAGGGAAACTCTCTGTAGGACGGGCATCTTGCCCGTCTGGACGGGCGAGGACGCCCGTCCTACCCAGTTTTTCAGAGGCTTCAAGGTGTGATTAGCTATGTTTAAAGAGACTAAATTCTATACCTTTGTAGATAATGGAACTAGATGGACAGTAAGCAAGGGCTGCGGCCAGCTCCTGGAAGATAGGGTCCTCAGGAGACTGGGGGAATCTCTCTCTTCAGAGAGATGCAAGGTGGTGAAGGAGAACCTTTATCGCACGGTCTACCGCCACAGGCCCTTTAGAGGCAACTCTCCAGGCATCTACGTAAAAAGATACGTTATAAAGGACTGGGCCAATAAGGTCCTGGCCAGGTTCAACTCCTCCCAGGCCCACAGGGAGTGGCGAACGATGCTGGAGATGGAGAAGAGGGGTTTCTCTGTGCCTGAGCCCTTAGCCTTTGGACAACGCTGGCAGGAGACGCAGGTAGAGAACTACCTGATAACCCTTGAGGTCATGTCAGCCGTGCCATTCAGCCAGGCTACGGATATGGAAAAGGAGCGTCTGCTAAAGGCCCTCGCCTTTCTGGCCGCACGGTTACAGAGGAATAACATATACTATAAGGATTTTCAACTGGGGAACCTCCTGGTACAGAGAAAAGGCCCGGAGCCCAGGCTTATTCTCGTTGACCTCCATTCGGCCAGATGGCCTATAATCCTGAGTAGAGAACAGAGGTTCTATATGCTGGCAAAACTCATAGATTCCTTTGAGCCCACTTTTAGTCTGGAAGACCGTGACATCTTTCTAAAGCTCTATGCCCAGGAAGACCCCTTTTTTAAAGAGGAGGTCAGCGCAAGGACAGTAAAATCCCTGGCCAGCCAGATAAGACAGACCCATCTTAAGAGTAGGACGGTCCGCTGTCTGGTTGATAGTACGTCCTTTGCTGTAGAGGAAGAAAGGGGATGGAGGCTCTACTTTAGAAGGGAGTACACTAAGGAGGAGGTCTTTGAGGCGTTGAAGGCCGAGGAAAGAGCCTCTGGGGTAGGGGGTGCAGTATTAAAGAGCGCCCAGAAGTCAGATATTACCCTGGTAGAGACCTCTAAGGGCAAGGTCTGCGTAAAGCGTTATAAAAATTTTGGGGCACTAGACTATGTAAAAGGGTGGTTGGGCCATTCCAGGGCAAAGAGGGCCTGGGTAATCGGAAATGGCCTGGTGGTGAGGGGCATACCTACCTCTGCCCCTATGGCCCTGGTGGAGGGAAGCAGAGAGTCCTTTCTCATTACTAAAGCCCTGGCGGACTATCCCCGCATAGATTACTACATCCTGGAGAGATTTAAGAACCCCCTGGACAGGGAGGGGTTTCTCATCAAGAAAAAATTTATTAACAGCTTTGCCCAGGCCATAAGGTCCCTCCACGAGAAGAAGACCTATCACGGCGACCTCAAGGCCTGCAACATACTGGTAAAGGAGGTCTCCCATGGGGGCTGGGAATATTACTACATAGACTATGATAGGGTAATCTTCGATAAAGAGGTCTCCTTCCGGAGGTGTGTAAAGAACATGGCCCAGCTCCACACCTCTATACCCTGGTGCATCACCTGGGCCGACAGGATGAGGTTCTTTAAGTCTTATGCCCAGGGCACAGGGCTTATGTCCCAGGAGAAGGAATTTCTTAGAGATGTGCTCAGGGAAAGTGCCAAGAGGATACCCGTGGTAATGGAGCCACTTGAGTGAGAAATGGAACTTCTGCGAAATGCCTAAAATGTCATCGTGGGTCACTAAAGGCCGACAGTTAATTCCCTCCCCCTTGATGGGGGAGGGAGGGGTGGGGGTGAATAGATTTTGCACCCTCCCCTTACCCCTCCCATCAAGGGAGGGGAGAAAAGCATGGGATTCTTCGCTTCGCTCAGAATGACACAGGCAGAGGTCTGAAAAGAATATGTTTACCTTGCATCTCTTTAGTAATTGGAAGTGGACGGGCCCTGCAGAACATGCCCTTAACCTCTGCCTGGGGCTGAAGAAGAGGGGGCACAGGGTGGTCTTTGCCTCGGGAAGGCCGCCCAGAAAAGACCTTACCTCCACTAACCAAAAGGCCCAGGCCCTGGGGATAGATACCCTGGAGCTTAGGCTTAGAAAACATTTTAACCTCCTGGACAACCCAAGAGACCTATGGGCCCTGGCTAGATACATAAAGGTCTCTAGGCCAGACGTTATCCACACCCACATGACCAATGACCACCTCCTTGCTGGTATTGTGGCTAAGATGGCCTCTCCGAAGATTCCTGTCTTACGCACCAGCTACGAGGGGGAGGGGTTGAGGCCGGGCTTGCGAAATAGGTTTCTCCTCTGGGTCCTTACCTCAGGGCTGATAACTGTGTCTGAGAGGGCCAGGCAAAGAGATATAGCGCAGTTTGGTTTTCCCGAGGAAAGGCTTTGGAAGATAGAGGTGGGTGTGGACACAGGACGCTTTAACCCCACAGTAGCCCGGCCCCGTCTCAGGGAGTCCTGGGGTATAAGACCTGAGGAGATAACGGTGGGCATAGCGGCCAGGATCCAGTGGCACAGGCGATTCGATATATTCTTAGAGGCCTTCCGCCTGGCTTCCAGGGAGATGCCCAAACTGAGGGCTGTAATTATAGGAAGGGGCACTAATATGGTCCCTGTGGCCGTGGAGCCTGCCCGAAAGATGGGGCTAAATGGCAAGGTGGTATTTCCTGGGTACAAGGAGGGTGATGAGTACGTTGAGGCCCTGGCCTCTCTGGACATAAAGGTCTTCCTGGTGCCTGGTACTGATGGCTCCTGTAGGGCAGTGAGGGAGGCCATGGCCATGGGCCTGCCTGTAATAGCTGCCAGGAGGGGGATGCTCCCGGAGATAGTCATCCATGGGGAGACAGGGCTGGTGATTGATGATACCCCTGAGAATCTTTCCAGGGCTATTATAGAGCTGGCCTCCGACGGGTCTTTGCGGAGACGCATGGGGGAGGCCTCAAGGCATAGGGCGGTAGAAAAATTCTCCCTGGAAATGGAGGTAAAGGAAGTGGAGGCCGTGTATAAGGCCTTATTGGGGGTTAAAGAAGTCGAGCAGGTGCGCTCCGCCTGAGGTGGACTAAGTATGAAAAAGGAACTATCTATTATTCTCGTAAACTGGAACACCAGGGACCTCCTCAAGGAGTGCCTGAAGTCCCTTTACAAGACAGTGAAGAATGTCTCCTTCGAGGTCTATGTGGCGGATAATGCCTCCACGGATGGAAGTGTGGACATGACAAGGGAGGACTTTCCAGAGGTGAGGCTCATAGAAAATGAGGAGAATATAGGCTTTGGCAGGGCCAATAACAGGGTCCTTAGGGACATTGAGACCCCTTACGTCTTCCTCCTGAACACAGATACCATACTCCTCGACGGTTCGGTAGAGGGGATGTTATCCTTTCTGAAGGCCAACCCTGGTGTGGCTATAGTGTCGCCCCAGTATCTGAACGCCGATGGCACGAAACAAAATTCCTTTACTAATCTCCCGTCCCTTGCCACAGAGCTCCTTAACAAGAGTCTCCTGAAGATGCTCTTTCCCAGGAGCTATCCCAGTAAGAGACAGGATTACTCCGAGCCACTAGAGGTGGAGTCCGTAGTGGGTGCTGCTATGATGCTGAGGCAAGAGGTCTTCAGGAGGGTAGGATTTTTTGATGAGGACTACTTTCTTTATCTGGATGAGAGCGACCTGTGTTTCCGCTTGCGCAAGGCAGGGTGGAAGTGTTACTTTCTACCTCGTCTTGAGATATACCATCTTGGGGGCGGAGGGACGAAGAAGAAAGCCAGGGGCGATTCCACTATTGAGTACTACCGCTCCCTTTACAAATTTTTTAGAAAGAACAGAGGGGGGCCTGCCTATTGGGCGCTGAGGGTCTTGAAACCCTCCAAGCTCTTGGTAAACCTCATATTTTCTGCCATGGCTACCGTAGCCACCCTCTTCCTCCACGAGGGATTGAGGGGGAGGTTTTTAACCTATCTGAAGGTTATGGAGTGGCACCTCAGGGGATGCCCTGAGGACATGGGTATACTGGGAAGGGTTAGAAGGGAGCAGAGAGGGGGGGCCAAGTCGGCCTTAGGCGGATGGGCATTAAAGGAGGGACGTTGAGGCGATGATTCAGGATGTCAAGCTAGTGAATTTAGAAGCTCGTGTTGATGAGCGGGGTTACCTCATCGAGGTCCTGCGGGCCACGGATGGGCACTTTACAAGATTTGGACAGGTGTATCTGGTGGGGGATGCGACCAGGGGTATCATCAGGGCCTGGCACAAACATGAGCGCCTCTGGGACTGGTTCTTTATCAGCCACGGTTCGGCCAAGTTTGCCTTGAGAGACGACCGCTCCAGTAGTCCCACCTATGGGGAGATGAATACCTTTATCCTGGGGGAGAGAAATCCCAGTCTTTTGGTAGTGCCCCCCGGGGTCTATCACGGCTGGATGTCCTTGGAGGACGATACCCAGCTCATCAGTACGGCTAGTGAGGTCTATAACAGGGATAAGCCCGATGAGGTGCGGGTACCACCGGATTCCTTCGGTTATGTATGGGAGGTGAAGGGTAGATGATCCTTGTCACAGGAGGTGCAGGATATATTGGCTGTGTGATAGTGGAAGAACTCCTTAAAAAGGGTGAGGCGGTGCGCGTACTGGACAAGCTCTACTTTGGGGAGGAGGGCCTGCGCCACTTGCGGAAGGGGGTGGAGTTGATTCAGGGAGACATCAGGTCCTTTGACCCCTCCATCCTAGAAGGGGTGGATGCCGTCATACATCTGGCAGGCCTCTCTAACGACCCCACGGCAGAATATAATCCCAAGGCCAATATGGACATAAACGTGAAGGGCACAGAGAACCTGGCCTTGAGGTGCAAGGAGAGGGGTATAAGGAGGTTTGTCTTTGCCTCTAGCTGTTCCCTCTATGACAGGGGTCTCTTTGCAGAGGATGTGCTACAGGATGAGACCTCAGAGGTGCAGCCCAGGGCTACCTATTCTATCTCGAAACTGGAGGCAGAGCGGATACTGCGGGGTATGGCCGATGAGGACTTCTGTCCAGTCATCCTCCGCCAGGGCACGGTCTACGGTTTTAGCCCCAGGATGAGATATGACCTGGTGGTTAACTCCTTTCTAAAGGATGCCATTATATCGGGAAAGATGACCGTTTTCTGCGGAGGTGAGATGTGGAGGCCGCTGGTAGACGTCTCCGACTCTGCCAAGGCCTTCATATGCCTGGTGGAGGCTGAGGAGTCAAAGGTGAGGGGGCAGGTCTTTAATCTCAGCTATAAGAACTACCGTATCCTTGAACTGGCCCACTGGGTAAAAGACGCCCTGAAAGGGAAACTGGACCCCCGAATAGAGGTGGATTATTCTAGCATGAAGGCAAGAAGCTATAGGGTGAGCGGCAGAAAGATTGAACAGGTGTTAAACTTCAGACCCCAGGTTTCTGTCAAGGATTCCGTAGAGAACATGCTAGTGAAGATAGAGGAAAATGGTTTTACAGATTTCTCTAACCCAAGATACTACAATATAAAATGGATGACCCTCCTGGACGATATGGAGAAGACCC
>JAUQZZ010000081.1 GCA_030586765.1 Candidatus Brocadiales bacterium
ATAATAAACTTCATATTGACCATATACTGCCTGAGAAGTGGAATTCAATAGAAGATTGGAAGAAAAAGTGGACCGAAGACCAATCTAGAAGATGGTTGCACAAAATAGGAAATCTCACCTTGCTTTCTGGAAAGAAAAACATTTCAGCCAGCAATGGCCCGTTTGACGAGAAAAAGAATATTTATAAAAAAGATTATGGTGGTACTACGGCATTCGAAATTTCAAAGAAGATTGTAGAAAAATCAGATTGGCTAGAAAACGATGTTAAAGAAAGACAAAAATGGATGATAGAGCAAATTGAGACAATTTTAGGGTTAAAGCTTGATGGTGGCACGGCATATGCTCAAAGTTCAACGTAGGGACAGACCTTCAGGTCTGTCCGTCTTGGATTACAACCTGGAAAGGTCTCGTACAGGGCTAAAGCCCTGTCCCTACATTACTCGCCAGGGGCGAGTCCGCCTCAGGCGTGACTTGTGCGAAGATTGAAGCTAAGATACATGCCCCTTATAATGGAGTGGGATGCTAAAGAAGGCCCAATGGTTTAAGAGATTTAAAAGTTTAAAGTTGTATGTCATTCTGAGCGAAGCGAAGAATCCTGGGTAGACAACGAGGTTTACCTCGTTGAGCCACCATCAACGACCATAAAGGTCGTTGTCTACCTCTAGGAACTATTCAGTTTCAAAGGTCTAGAGTGGCTGGTAGTATGAGTAGTGCAGAATCTAAGAAGTCTGTTGCTGTGAAAATAGTCCGCCACCTCCAGGAAAAGGGCTATAGGGCCCTCTTTGCGGGTGGGTGCGTCAGGGATATGCTCATGGGGAGGGTTTCCGCTGACTACGACATAGCTACCAGCGCCCATCCTCAAGAGATAATGAAGCTCTTTAAGAAGACTATCCCTGTGGGTGCCCAGTTTGGGGTGGTAATAGTTGTAGAAGATGACCATCAATTAGAGGTAGCAACCTTCCGCTCCGATAGCATCTATTCCGACGGACGCCACCCCGATACCATTACCTTTAGCGACCCGAAGGGGGATGCCCTCAGGCGGGACTTCACCATCAACGGTATGTTCTATGACCCACTCAAGGGAGAGCTATTGGACTATGTGGATGGGCAGAGAGATATACAGGCCAGGCTCATCCGTACTATTGGGGACCCTCAGCAGAGATTCCATGAGGACCGCCTCAGGATGATTCGTGCCATCCGCTTTGCCTGCCGCTTTAACTACGAGATAGAAGAGCGCACTAAAAAGTCCGTACTCGAGAATGCCTCCAGGGTCCTTACTGTAAGCTGGGAGAGGATTAGGGAGGAGCTGGAGAAGATACTCCTGGACGAGAGTAGAAAAAGGGGGATGGAACTCCTGGACGAGCTGGGCCTCCTGGTGCATATCCTCCCCGAAATCTCTGTTATGAAAGGGGTGAAACAGCCAGACAATCTTCACCCGGAGGGCGATGTCTTCACCCATACCCTCCTGGCCATATCCTACCTAAAAGACCCCTCCTGGGTCCTGGCCATGGGCGCACTTCTCCACGATGTAGCCAAACCCATAACAGCGGAGGAAAGGGACGGCAGGATTCGTTTCCCCTACCATGAGAGCATAGGTGCAGAGATGGCAGAAAAGATTTGCGACCGCTTGAAGACCTCCAGGGAGGAAAAAGAGTGCATAATGTGGCTCGTAAAGAGACACTTAGCCTTTAAGGATGCCCGCAAGATGAGACTAAGCACCCTCAAGAGGCTCCTCTCCCACCAGGATTATCCCCTCCTTGCAGAGGTGTCCAGGGTAGATGCCATGGCCAGCACAGGTGACCTTGCCGATTACGATTTCTGTCAAGAGATGCGCGAGAGCCTAAAAGAGGAGGAGATAAAGCCCCCCCGACTCCTCACGGGCCATGACCTTATTGCTATGGGGCTCAGGCCTAGTCCTATATTCTCAGGGATACTCACCCGTTTATACGATGAACAGCTAGAGGGCAAGATTAGCACGAAAGAGCAGGCCATGGAAAGGGCCAGGGAGTTGGTGGAAGAAGGACTAAAGACAGGGAATAGGGATTAGCTCCTTCCTTAATCCCTAGCCTATAGGAGTGACCTCAGAGGTTGGAGTCTTATAATAATATGAGACCCCTGAGAAACACAAGAAGATGCAGAAAAACTCTCTGTAGGACGGGCATCTTGCCCGTCTGGGCGGGCGAGACGCCCGCCCTACCCAGTTTTTCAGAGGTCTCTATAATGGCATTCTCCACACTTTTTAGTGTTTCGTGTTACGCTCCCAGAGAATGGGCTATATTGTTGATTTTTTTCCTTTGTGGGTATGCACAACACGTCGGAGGGCATCTTGGGGAAGAAAGGGGATTATTCGCCACGCTTACCACAAGTCTTTTTGGCAGGGAGGTTGAGGCTGGGGAGGCTAGTGAGAGGGTTTCAAGGGCTGAGCCAAGGGATGCACAGGGCTGGCTGGATAGAGGCTTGTCACTGAAAGAGGAGGGGAGGTATAAGGAGGCTATGAGTTGTTTTGATCAGGCCCTTAGACACGACCCAGGCCTGGCTTCGGTTTGGTATTATAAGGGCTTAGCCATAGCCACCTTGGGGAAATACCAGGAAGCCCTTGTGTTCTTTAACAGAGCCTTAGAGATAAACCCCAGGGACCCTAAGGCATGGGGTAACAAAGGGATGGCACTTGCCTTACAGGGCAGGCAAGAAGAAGCCCTAGAGTGTTTTAGAAAGTCTTTAGAGATAAACTCAGATGACCCTCTTACATGGTATTATAAAGGGCTAATCCTAAACAAGCTGGGGAGATATGAGGAGGCCTTAGGAAATCTGGAGATGTCCCTGGAAATTAGCCCTGCTGATGCCAGGGCGTGGAATAACAAAGGGGTGGCTCTAGAGGCGCTAGGAAGATATAAGGAAGCCTTGAAATGTTACGGGTACGGCTTAATGGTTGACCCAGACCTTCTAGAGTTACAGGTCAATAAGGCCAGCGCTCTGACCAAACTGGAAAAGTACGGCGAAGCCCTTTCATGCCTTGACGAGGTTCTGAAGGTAAGGCCCTATGATGCCAAGGTGTTAGGTATGAAGGGAGAGACCTTAATCAAGCAGGGCTATTATCAAGAGGCCCTAAGCTGTTTTGAGAAACTCTTGAGTGTGGATCCGGAGGATACCACTGCGTGGCTTAATAGAGGGGTAGCTCTTACGGGTTTGACAAGATACAAAGACGCCTTAGAGTGTTACGAGAAGGTTTTCGAGATAGACCCAGAATCGGCTGATGCCTGGAGCGAGAAGGGTATGGCCCTAAGTGGGCTAGGCAGGCTGGGCGAGGCCCTGGAATGTCTCGATAAGGCCCTGGAGATAGCCCCCCAGTATACTAAGGCATGGCTGTATAAAGGAAGGGTTCAAATGGACCTCAAGAAGTCCGAAGAAGCCGTAGCTTGTTTTGATAAGGCCGTTGAGCTCAGCCCTATGGAAAAAGAGCCGTGGGTGAGTAGGGGAGAGCTACTTCTTGAATTGGGCAGGAGTGAGGAAGCGTTAGAGAGTTTTGACAGGGCCCTGAAAATCGACTCGGATGATATAGAGTTATTGGTTAAAAAAGGTAAGACCCTGACTAAACTGGGGAGGCCTAGAGAGGCGCTGGCATGCTTTAACAGGGTTCTGGAGATAGAACCTGGAGACACCAAGGCGTGGTTTAAGAAGGTAGAGGTTCTTTTAGGAATGGGCATGCAGGAGGCAGCCTTGGGATGCGTTGAGAGGATCTTGAAGTATGAGAAGAATAACCCTGAGGCCCTTTTTTGGAAAGGGGTAATCTTGGCCGAGCAAGGCAATAATGAGGATGCCCTGAAGTGGCTCGATAAGGCGACAAGGGGAAATCCAGAAGATCGTAGGATGTGGGTAAAGAAAGGGGCTGTGCTTTTAAGATTGTATAAGTATAAAGAAGCCCTAGAGTGTATTGAAAATGCATTGAAGCTTAAAAAAGGTGGCAGCGATTACGAGACCTGGGTAGTTAAAGGAGATATACTAGAGAAGTTGCATAGGCCTGATGAGGCATTAGACTGTTACGAGTTGGCCGTTAAGTTTAACCCAGACTTTTCTAAGGCCTGGCTAAAGAGGGGGATTGCCTTGCGAGATCTGGGCAGATTTACTGAGGCCCTGAACTCCTATGACAAGTCCTTAGAGATTAACCCAAAGTATGCCGAGGCGTGGCAGGCCAAGGGGGCCCTCTTGGAGATATCGGGTAGAAGGGCAGAGGCGCAAAAGTGCTACGAAAAGGCCAGGGAAATAGATCCAAGTATTGTCAAAAAATAATAAAAGTAAACCTCTGAAAGAGTATCCACCAAGGTGGGCGGGGTCATGTGCGTCGGAGGCGTCCGCCTAAGGCGGACCTTTGGCGTGACCAGAGGCAGATTCACCTCTGGCAGACTTTTTTGCTGTAGTCAAGGACTCTTTCTTTAAGTTATTAGACAGGAGGGACTATGAGGGGGAGAACGCTGTGTAGGGTCTACCTTTTTTTTATAGTATCCTTTTACAGCTGTGTGGGGACAGCCCTTGGGCTGTCCGTTATTCTTTATGGAGCGGATACACCCAGGTGGATGAGCGCTATCCTTGCGGCTGAGGCCTCCAGTGATGCTAGGGATGCTGAGGTCTGGTTCAAGAGGGGCAATAACATGGTGATGCTGGGGCGGTACGAGGAGGCCCTGGAGTATTATGATAATGCACTAAGGGTTGACCCAAGGTTTACCCGCGCCTGGAGTAACAAAGGTAATACCCTGGGCATGTTAAAGAGATATTGGGAGGCCCTGGAATGTTTCGATAGGGCACTGGAGATAAATCATCAGGATGCCTATGCATGGAATGGCAGGGGTAATGTCCTTATCGGACTAAAGAACTATATCGAAGCCCTGGAGAGTCTAGAGAAGGCCTTGGGAATAGATCCAAAGTACGCCTACGCATGGAATAGTAAGGGAAATGCCTTGGTACAGATGAAAAGATACAATGAGGCCCTGGAGTCCTACGATAAGGCCCTGGAGATTGACCCACGGTTCGTGGATGCATGGTTCAACAAAGGCAACACTTTGACGGAGGCTGAGAGATATGAGGAGGCCTTAGATGCTTATGATAGGGTGCTGGTGCTTGAACCTAAGTCTGCTAGCGGATGGTATGGCAAAGGAGAGGCCCTGAATCAACTAGAGAGGTATGAGGAGGCCCTCAGGTGCTACGACCTAGCTCTGGAAAGGTTACCTAATTTTGCTGAGGCCTGGAATGGTAAGGCTAATGTGTTAAATAAACTGGGGAGATATAGCGAGGCAGTAGAATGTTGTAATAAGGCCCTGGAGATTGACCCTCAACAGGAGGATGCATGGCTGAACAAGGGGATGGCCCTCAAGGGATTAGGAAGTCCTGAAGAGGCCCAGAAATGTTACGAAAAGGCGAAGATTCGGAAAGAGGATTTAGAAACCAGCAGGAAGAACTAAAGACCCCTACAAGATCAACCTTAGGTGGACCTCTGGCTGCCTGAACCTTGTTAGAGACTGGGGCTAGGCCTCTAAGAGGACATATCTCGCACTCAAGCCTATACAGTATGGTAGACATATTTCCTTGATTTTATCTACATCTTTTGATACCTTGCAGTCTTCTATAGGAGGGTAGATGAAGGTAATATTAGAATCCTCTGAGTTGCTGGATATCTTGGAGAAGGTGGAACAAGGGGAGAGACTAAGTAGAGAGGATGGACTCGCACTCTACAGGTCGAAGGACCTCCTTCTTATTGGTCATATGGCCAACATAGTGAGGCAGAGGAGGAACGGTGACAAGACCTTCTATGTGGTAAATCGGCACATAAATTACACGAACGTGTGCAAGAACAGGTGCAAATTCTGCGCCTTCTCCAGGGACGAGGGAGAAAAAGGGGCCTACGCCATGGATATAGGCCAAGTCCTCCAGGAAGCCGAAGGAGTGGTAAAACAAGGTGCCACGGAGATACATATTGTAGGAGGGCTACACCCAAAGTTGGGATTCGATTATTACCTAGAGATGTTGGCCAGGCTACACGAGCGATTTCCAGAGGTACACCTACAGGCCTTTACCGCTGTTGAGATAGCTCATATAGCAGAAAGGGCGGGTCTTTCTTTAAGAGAGACCCTAAGGGAGCTTAGAGATGCAGGGCTGGGTTCTATCCCAGGAGGAGGAGCGGAGGTCTTCTCTATCAGGGTGCGGACGGAACTCTGTGCAGAGAAACTCTCTGGGGAGGACTGGCTGGAGGTTATGCGCCAGGCCCATAAAATAGGCCTAAAAAGTAACGCTACCATGCTTTATGGTCATGTGGAAACCTCGGCGGAGAGGATAGACCATCTACTTAAGCTCCGAAGTCTACAGGATGAGACTGGAGGGTTTATGAGCTTCATTCCTCTGGCCTTCCATTCAGACAATACCTTCTTAAAGGGACATCCACGAACAACAGCCTTACTAGACCTTAAGACCTTGTCCATCAGTCGGCTCATGTTAGATAATTTTCCCCACATAAAGGCCTTCTGGGTTATGCTGGGAGTAAAGTTAGCCCAGGTTTCTTTGGATTTTGGTGTGGATGATATAGACGGCACTGTGGTACAAGAAAAGATTACCCATTCTGCAGGGGCCGACACCCCGGAGGAACTCTCGGTGGAAGAAATAGTAAGACTTATTGAGGAAACAGGCCATAGGCCTGTAGAGAGAGATACCTTGTATAGAGAGATAGTCAGGCCCCAGAGCAGGTTGGGCCCTGGTTGGCAGATAATGGAGGCGCAGGCTCCTTATGGAGGGGTTTCATAAGAATATGACGGCATTCCCTACACTTTTTAGTCCCTTCCGCATAGGGTCCATGGAGATAAGGAACCGAATAGTTATGCCTGCCATGGAGACCCATCTTTGCGATAAAGAAGGTTTTGTTACCAAAGAGCTTATCTCTTACTATAGAGAAAGGGCAAAAGGTGGAGTAGGCTATATTACCGTGGAGAATACCTCTGTTGATCCAGCTGGCAGGATTAATGATGGTATGATATGCATCCACGAAGACAGATACATCCAGGGCCTTACGAAGCTGGTGGATGAGGTACACAAGGTAGGAGGAAAACTTGTTATACAGTTGAATCATGCGGGTAAGGAGGCCCTCACCTATTTTACTGGCCAGGGGGTCGTTGCCCCTTCTGCCATCCCTAGCCCCCTGACCAGGACCATGCCCCTGGAGCTCTCCACCAAAGGGGTGGGGGACACCGTTGAAAGATTTGCTCAAGCAGCGCAGAGGGTATTAAAGATCGGGGCAGATGGCCTTGAAATCCATATGGCTCATGGTTACCTGGTTAGCCAGTTCTTATCCCCGGAGAGCAATATAAGAACTGACATTTATGGGGGGGATACTGGAGGTAGGGCAAGATTTGCCAGGGAGATAGTGGAGGCCATAAGGGCGAGGATACCAAGGGATTACCCTTTAATATGCAGGATAAGTGCCGACGAATACACAGAGAAGGGCCTTAAACTAGAGGAAAGCAAGGTGATAGCTAGGATACTGGAGGAGGCTGGGGCCAGTGCCATCCATGTATCGGCTTGTAACAGCACCTCGGCCTTCTACAACATACCTTGCTACTATTTGGAAGAGGGATGCTTTATTCACCTGGCAGCCGGGGTAAAGTCTGTGGTAAAGGTGCCGGTAATTGCCGTGGGCAGGGTCCTGAGGCCAGCTATGGCAGAAAAGATACTCCAGGAAGGTAAGGCAGACCTGGTCAGTATGGGTAGGGCTTTAATTGCAGACCCCGACCTTCCCAGGAAGGCCGGAGAGGGGCGACTAGAGGATATACGCCCCTGCATATCCTGCAACCGTTGCATAGAGAGTGTAGCGGAGGGGAAGCTCGTCTGCACGGTAAATCCTCACATTGGTAAGGAGTGGGAGCTAGAAGAGATGCCCAGGCCCAGGCCAAAGAGGGTGCTGGTAGTTGGGGGAGGGCCTGCAGGGCTTTCTGCTGCGGCTACTGCTGGGGAATTAGGCCATAAGGTATGGCTTTGGGAAAAGGATACTGACCTGGGAGGCAAGTATCGTTATGCCTCCATGGCTCCTAGAAAGGAGGACATGAAGAAGTTTTTGGAGTACCTCATACGCCAGACGAAGAGATACGCTGTAAAAATAGAATGTGATAAAGAGGCCACTGTAGATGCAATAAGACAGTTCGCCCCCGATGCTGTCATTCTGGCCTATGGCTCTAAGGACGAGTTCTTGGATATCCCAGGCGCTATGAATAATAATCTTTTTGAGATAAAGGAGGCCTTCAGTAAGGCCACTAAGCTAGGGGAAAAGGTGGCTATTATTGGTGGTGGACCAGAGGGATGTGAACTGGGGGATTTCCTCCTATCTAAGGGTAAGAAGGTGACTATAATTGAGATGCGGAGGATGCTTGGTATAGGTCTCGTGGCGCATCCCCGCTTCCACATCTCTATAAGGCTCAAGAATGGGGGCGCACAGATACTTACAAATACCAAGGTAGTGGAAGTAGGGCATGGTTATGTTGTAGTGAACAGGAGGGGTGAAAACAGTCAGAGGTTAGAAGGCTTTGATTGTATAGTCGTGTCCTGTCTTCATAAGCCCAATGAGTCGCTAGTAGGGCCCATTAAGGATGTGGCAAAAGAGGTTTATCTTGCAGGGGATGCCCGTGAGGGGCGAACAGCCCTGGAAGCGGTCTCAGATGGGGCAGAGATAGCCCTCAAGCTCTAGGTTTAAGGCATAGGCGCGATCAAAATGCGGTCAGTAGCCGCATTTTTATTTAATGAGACCTCTGCAAAACACTACAAATGTCATTCTGAGTCCGCCGCTGGCGGACGAAGAATCTCTTATGTAG
>JAUQZZ010000082.1 GCA_030586765.1 Candidatus Brocadiales bacterium
GGCGAATCCTTTGCTCTACTCAGGGATGGGTCTGCTGGGGTCGTGGCCGTTTTTTTACGTCTTTTAAAGACCATGACTATCTACCCCTAAGAGGACTATCTCGTGGTAAGGGGCATATATGTATCTGTCTCCCTCAAATCTCTTGATATACTTGATATACGTGGGGCCACCTCCATCCTTGTCCAGGTCTGACACTACTTCAGACGTAACAAGCAGGTTCGGAGGGGGGCAGAGGGAGGCCATGTAATCATACCTCAACCCCGCCCAGTCCCTCACCCTCCTGGCATCCCAGCCAGGTGCGTAATACTCAAACAGCCGCTTGGACTCCCCGCAATAAATCCTGGTGGAGAGCCGGTCAGGGCCATCAGGGGCGGACTGTACATAGCTTACCAACTGCATAAGGGGTGGCCTTGATTGGCTGTAATGGTAAACAAGCCCCAGGCTGAAGGCCCCAAGGATTATTACCGTTAAAACTAGAAACCCTGCCCTGACCATCCTGGTAGGGGTTTGGTTAGTCAGACCCCCACTGTGCAACATCCCGGCAGAGGCTGCTACAAGGAGCATGGGTATCAAGGGCACTACGTGGCGGGGCTTCTCTACGTTCTGTGCAAAAAATACCCATAAGAGATACGGTAAGAGTGCTGCGAGTATAAACCTCCTCTGCAGACCATGTTCATTTCCCTTCAGGAAGGCATATAGGCCTGAGAGCAGGCAGGCGGAGGGGATAAGTTGCATATAAGGTAAATCTATCCACCAGAGACCTAACCCGGCAGGGAAGACGTCCCACAGGAGATGCCCAAGCCTTACTGCTGGGTCCGGAGTGGTTACAATACTTCCACCCCAGCTGGCAAAATGTCCCTGGGTGAAATCCAACGCCTGATGTGAGAGGGCCTTCAGACCCACCACTATTACAAGGGGAAACAGCCATAATATTACTCCAAGGGCAAAGGCCCCAAAGAAACAGGATACTCTAAAAATACTATATCTCCAGTGGGCATAAGTCAATACATAAAATAGGGCGCTGAGGAAGGGAAAATAATCCAGCCTGACCCCGAGGGTTATCCCCATGAAGAACGCCCCCAGGGGGGGTATCCATGGGTTGACCGACTCCTGCACGCACAGGAAGAGAAGGTACAAGGAAAGGAGGAGGAAGAAGAGGGCCGTGGCCTCCGACAGGGGTTTTTCTGAGTACAACCAACAAGCAGGATTTGTTAGAAAGAGGAAGGCGGCCAGTAATGCCACCCTCCTGGAATACATATATAAGGCCAGGTAGTAGAGTGGAAGGACGGCCAGGCCCCCAAAAAAGGCACTGACAAGGCCCAGGGCATGGGCCTCTCCCCCTGCCAGACCCATAGCCATCCGTGAGAGCCAGACGTAAACGGGGTAGCCGGGGAAGTGGGGCTGTTGGGCCACTATGTCATAGTCCCTTAGTGCAAGGGCAAAATCCACCTCATCCCACTCCCCAGGGTACCGCCCAATGAACAATATCCGGGAGGTCAGGCCCAAGACCACCAGGACTATAGGCAGGCCCTGCACCGTTCTGGTGCAGGGCAGGCCATATCTCAGCCAGCAGTCGTATAGATTCGCTTTGCTCACTACAAGCTTCATCCCAGCACTGAGCGCTCCTCCACAAGGTGTAAGGGTTCACAATGTAGGGACCGGTCCCGCCCAAAAGGCTTGTCCTGAGCTTGCCGAAGGGATGGCGGATTTTCAACTTTAGACCTGTCCGAGACCTGGGCGTCTCTTCCTCCCATGAGGCGTTCAGCGGCCTTAAGCCCACTTTGTATGGCCTGGTCCATAAAGAGGTACTGGAAAAGCCCTGGCCGCCCGCACACCGTAAGGTTAGAAATCCCTTCCAGAAAGGATAATGCTTTTCCCCTGGAGGCCCTATAACCTAGTTTATAGATAGGATAGGCCAGAGGTGCCATGGTGCTGAAGGAGTCCAGGACGTATGGTCCTATCTCAATCCCTAACCCCGAGAGGTCTTTCAGACATCTATCCCTGAGGGTGACCTCCTCCATAGTCCACACGGCATCTCCGCAGTCACAGGGAATCTCAAGGACAAGGGAGGTCTTCCCCTCTGGGGCATTGAGGGGGCTTCGTAGCCTCGGCTCCTGTATCCTGGTCATGAGGTAACGCCCCTCCGGTACGTAGGTCCAGGTATTGATACCTACGGTGGGCCTGTCTATGAGGAGATTAAGGAACCATAGCCCCCTGAATTGGAGACTACGGACGCTGGACAGGACCTCATCTGGCGGGGGAGGCTCCAGGGAGTTAATGAGCCTGGGCAGGGGGAGGGTGCTGATGAACGCCTCTCCTTCTATTAGTTCCTGGCCTGGTTGACAGACCACGGCCCTTACCCTTGTCCCCTCCAGGAGGACCTTTGTCACTTCACGTCCCAGCAGGACTTCTCCGCCCCTTGAACGCACCTCCCTCTCCATATACTCAAAAATCTGGCCTATGCCCTTCCTGGGATAGAGGAACTGCGTAGCGAACTGTTTTTTGGGCCTCTTTTGCAGGGAGAGTATCCTCAGCAGGGTATCCCATAGACCCAGTAGGGGTATCCTGGCCGTAGCCCAGTCGGAAGAGAGCCCCCTGGGGTGTACGCCCCAGAGTTTGGCGGTATACTCCTCAAAGAACAGGCGATACAGGGTAGGGCCAAACTTGGTCAGGAGCCAGTCTTCCAGATTGCCCTCCGCTTCAGGGGGTCTCTGCCGTCCAGAGGTGAGACAATCCCGTAAACAGGCCAGGAGGTAACCCCTATTCATCTTCCTGAGCAAATCCAGTGGTTCCAGGGGATATTTGAACTCCTTGCCCATGAGCCTTACCGCACTCCTCCTTTTCACCAGCAAGAGTTCCTCTCCCATGAGGTCCCTTATGGCCTCTACCAGGGGGGCATCCTGGGAGATGAAGCGGTGTCCACCCAGGTCAAAACGAAAGCCATTATACTCCACGGTCCGGCAGAGCCCCCCCACCCTGTCTTCCTTCTCCAGGAGGAGCACCCTATGTCCGGTCCTGGCTAGCCTCCAGGCGGCGCCCATCCCCGCAGGGCCGCCCCCCAGGACTACCACCCTGTCCTGGATTGCGGATTTCGGATTGCGGATTTCGGAATTACGCATTTTGCATTCCTCATTCCAAATTTCTTGCACCGGCAACTCCGGCCCCTTACCACCTGAAGATGGCCTGGATAAAGACATTGTCCTCTCCACCTCTGGACTGGAGGTTTTTCTCATACTCTAGCTTGATATCTATGTGTTGACGGGGGGAAAAATTGAGGCCGAAGGCCAGCCTCTCGGCATGTAGCTCGTCAAGTTTATCGTCTCTGGGGTTCACTGAGTCGTAACGTATCACCCCTTCTATATAATGGAGGTAATTCCATTCCAGAGGGCGGTGATACGAGGTCTGGAGATAGTATCCATGACGGGAGAAGTCCCCCCCCCCACGGCCTCTACCCTGCCTATCATATACTCCCCCCTGAGTTCAAGACCTCCCCTCTGGAGCCTGAGGTCTGCCCCGGCAAGGTACAGCCTGTGGTGGTTATGTCTATCGTATTTTCCGGTGAGATAAGAGCCACCAATTTCTATCCACGAAAGGGGCGCTAAGGCCAGCCTGCCACCAAGTTGTTTGTTACTGTTGTTGTCCTGCAGGTCTTCCTGTTTGCCCTCCTCGTTATAATGGTCCAGCCCGTTGGTTACTGCCAGCTCATATTTGAGGGCATGTACGTGTGGGGGATGAAGGGTACCGTAGAACTGCAGGCCAACGTCGGAGTACGTCCCTGGAAGGATGCGGACGGAGGGGCTGGGGCGGTCCACCAGTTTATTAAAAGGGGCACTGTAGGCCAGCCTCTCTATGCCAAAGGGGTAGACAAACTTGCCAGCCCTGAGCGACACCCTATCTCCCCAGACGTTCCAGTCAAAATGCCCTTTCTCCGCCTCTACCTCAAAACTGTTCTCTATGTCTACCTCTCCAGTAAAGGACAGCGTCTTGTATATATGGGCCCCCAGCCAGAAGGTTATCCAGGTCTGGTCAATGAAGTTTACGTTCTTCCTCTGCGTAGGGTCATCCCTGCCGTGGAGGGGGTCGGTCATACTTACGAAGCCGTGGAATTCAAGCCATTTTTGGACCTTTTTCATCTTTACCGCCTCCACGTCAAAGTAATAGTCCTGGGATTGTATACCAGGTGGTTTTTCTGCCAGGTTCCCCTTCTCCGCCCCTTCGCTCCGCTCAAGGGCAGGCTGAGGCAGATTCAGGGCTCTGGCCTCTCTCACTACCGCTACCGGCCTAACCAGTTCTCTCATCTGGAGGAAGTCTTCTGGCTTAAAGTCGGATTCTCCTGAGCCACGCACCATATCGGTACGGGAGGAGGTAGACTTGCATAGCCCGCAAGGGCGACCCAACGGGTCGCCCCTACCCCCCTGGGCGCCGGCAAGGGCAGGGTTAATGGAAAGAAGTAGACAGTAGACAGCAGGCAGTAGACAGTAAACAATAGACAGGAATAAATCTCTTCTCTTGTCCTCCGACTGCTGACCGTTGTTTGTTGACCCGCCTGAGGCGGGATTGCTGACCACTGATTGCTGACTCCTGTCTACCATCTACGGAAGGGCCTCTTCCCGGCCTGGGTCAAAATAAGGGAACGCCTCCAGTAGGGCAGTCTCAATATCCTTAGCCAGGTGCTTAAATTCCTCGGGGCTGGGTTCTATAGAACCTGCCCCGAAGAAGCCCACACTCCCAAGGGAGAAGTGGGCATCGTGAAAACACCTGGTTATCCTGCCGTGTAGGTCCGTATCGTGACGGCGGTCATACTCCATCACGTTACCTGCCAGGAGGGTGGTATAGTACTCCTCCGCCAGGCGTAATCTTACCTTGGACCTGATGTAAACAGCCAGCCTTTCCTGATTGTTCCAGTAGTGTTTCTCCCTTATGGCCAGAAAGACCATATTCGCCATGAGTTTGGCCACCCCCTGGAGGTCCTTGTTCCTGATAGATTCATCTACTTCAGGCTTAAGGTCTATCTCAAAGAGCTTCCTCACGTCCTCAAATCTATCGGCAATGCTGTCCACCTCCCTTTGTACCCTCCCCCAGTCGGAGGCCTTACCATAGTAGATGACTGCCTTAAAGACTTTCAGGATGGGGTCTTCGTTCTGCTCGTACCCATAGGCCCAGAGATGGGAAGGTAACGATACCAGAAATAAGAGGCTGATGATAAGTGTTAGTGTCCTCAAGTGTGTATCTGTAAGGAGTGTACCGACTAAGGCAGAAGCATTTTAAGCAAAAAGTCGGGCAAGGGCAAGGGGACGAGGCCGGGGAGTATGGAGGAGAGAATAGAAGTAAGAGTCTTTTACGTTACTTGTGGCAGAAATAAAATTGATACTTCACAAAAGTTTTTTGAATTCCTCAATGCTTAGGCCTGCATCTTTTACAATACCCACCATTGTAAAAGAGTTAATTGGATTTGCCCTTGGGATGGTAATAATGCGTTCTCCATTGGTCATAGTTATATGTTTTCTTTGCCTCGCAATCCAGAAACCTGCCTTCTCAAGGGCTTTTACGGCTCGTTGATGGTTTATACCTGGAATCTTGGGCATTATTTATCCTATTTCTACATAGCGAGACTCCTTACCTTCGCTTAATTCTTCAACAGTCTCTAAATATGCTCGTATAGCATCCTTGATATTCTCCAGGGCCTCCTCCTCGCTCTGCCCCTGTGACCAACAGCCTGGCAGACCAGGAACCCAAACGGCGTAACCTTCTTCGGTCTTTTTTAGATGTACTTTGTATTTCATAGATACCTCCTAATGCAGTGTTTTACTTTGCAAAATCTGTTTAATAAAGTATATAATGCTTAAACTTACTAATCAATATTATTTGCGTATTTGGGGACTTGGGTTCTGATTAAACGGTAGTAGACCAAGGGACAACAACCTTTTTCTCTGCCCCTAGTCCCTAATCTTACCCCTTCACAAACCTCTTCCGGGCCGAATATTTCACTACACTAGTTGCTGTACTGACTACAAATTAAACTGGAGATGTGGTAGCCCAGTCAACTTTAGTAAGTAAGGCACGAATATTCCTACCTAATTTACAGTCAATGCTTTTAGTGAAACTTATCCGGCCCCAGAGATTATGATAGAATTCCATTACAGATAAGCCGAGCATAGAAGAAGCCATCTCCATACCTAATGCATCCGGCCAAGCATTCCGAATATCTTTTTTTAATCTTCTAACAAATTCACGAGTAGGACGAATTCTATCATTTACCACTAAACCTGTAACAATTTGCTGTTTGTCTCTCCCACAAAATTTCATCTTCTGGACCGAAACCTTAAAACCAGCTTCTTGTACGAACTGTAGAAATATGCCCTTAAAAGGCTTCAAATTCATATTGCCTGAAACTGTAATGTCATCAACATACCTAGTATAAGCAAGACTTCGGCGTTCACAAAAGGACACAAACCGCTTGTCTATAGGTAGAAATACAAGATTGGCCAAAAGTGTACTTGTTGGAGAACCTTGAGGTAGTCCTTCATTAAATGTTACTAATTTGCCAATAAACCAGGACGTATTATCATCGTAGCCTATTCTTTTTAATGCACTAACCACCATCTCAAACTTTATACTTGGAAAGAAGT
Organism: Candidatus Brocadiales bacterium; assembly: GCA_030586765.1. Classification (GTDB taxonomy): domain Bacteria; phylum Planctomycetota; class Brocadiia; order Brocadiales; family Bathyanammoxibiaceae; genus JAUQZZ01. The sequence goes on from JAUQZZ010000082.1 coordinate 6,630, forward strand.
CCTTAATATCTATATTGACAACCATATCTTTACCTAGATGCGCTCTGGCATTGGTTAATATAGAACGTCTAGAGATGCCTCCGTGAAGATAGCTTGGCAATTGTATTCTTTTCTCTATATCAGACTTTATTAGATATTGTATTGATTTTAGTTTTCCATTTGGTGGGGTTATTATTCTGAAACCTCCGCCTTTCTTTTTCAGTGGGAAAGACAAATAATAATTGTCTATATTTTCTATTATTTGGTAAAGGTCGCATGCTGGAGTTTGAGTAATTTCAGAAGCTTTACATCCTGACTTAACTTCAATAATGTTAGGATTTCGCAATTGTGGTAGGACCATTACGGCTCTCAAAATAATGGCGGACGATGGTCTTGGCTAACTCAATAATTTTTCTATCTTGCCTGCTAACCTGTTTGTTTATTTCTACCGATTCCCAAAACATAATCTCATAAGGTAACTTCAGGACATTACAGATTTTTTTTATTAAAGCGATACTTGGTTCCTTTCTCCCCTTTTCTAAAGACGAAAGATAGGATGGTGTAACTCCTGCTTGTTTAGCAAGCTCTTTTTGGGTTAATTCCTCTTGAATCCTGTATCTTTTTATTGCTTTACCAAAGTTTAACATATTTTACCTTCTGCTAAGTTAAAAAAGGGTCGGTCGACTTTATTCGTCACCCATCAACTTATCAAGACCCCTTTTCATGCTGTGTCTCAAAGCAAATGCTAGGCACTGCAAAGTGGCAAGGAATACTTGCCAAGGCAAGCTTATCCGGCCACTTGCAGGTGCCCTCAACATTTCAGTGAGTAGTACAGCATGCTTTTGGGCCTTTCGTCTGTTCTGGTCATTAAGATACCTTTCGTTAGATACTTCATATAATAACTTCTCTAACTTCTTGGCATCTTCAATAGGAAGAGGGACTTCCCCCTTACTGATACTTGCCTTATTCATGGCGATCACCTCCCTTCGTTCTTTGATAAAATGACCAGTTAAATGTAAACGGGACACCACTGCGATGGTCACGCAATGATGAACCGACCCTCTTAAATAAATACTATGCTTTGAGTTCCCCTGCAGACCTTGTCTTATCCTCTCTCCCTTCTAAGAGCTAGATTAAGATAATTGAGCAATAGCCTATCAAATACTTGGCCTGCCCTTTCTCTCTTCTGAAACCAGAATTAAATCTCTAGCTCTTTAGGGTTTCTACCCATTCCCTTGCGTTAAAAGCAAGGATTGACAGGAAGAAGGCCATTAACCCAGGAGCATCCAAAAGTGAAGGCAAAAACAAAATGCCTTCGGCGTGAAAGGAGGTTCCTTATGAAAGCAAGCACCCTGTTGTCAAAGAACAGCCCCACTTGGGACTATACTACATATTGTAGTAAGTTTAACTGTGAGTGCAAGAAAAAAATAAAAAAATTTTACCCTTTAACAAACCTCTTCCCTGGCAGTTGCTTCACCAGCTTCTTTAGCTCCAGCATGGTCAGGTTGCTGGACACGACATGGGTAGGGAGACCGCTTGCCTCGGTAATCTCGTCAATAGTCTTGGGACGACTGCTCAGGAGGGAGAGTATCTTCTCTTCGTTGGGGTTCAGATTGCGGTTGCCGGAAGACCGAAGGCTGGAAACTGAAGGCCGAGGGCCGTCGGCGCCGCCTAGTCCCTCCGGGGCGGACTCCTTTACCATTAGCCCCTCGCCCAGTGGGCCCAGTTCATCCAGGATATCAGAGACATCCTCCACGAGCTTTGCCCCCTCTTTGATGAGCTTGTGGGTACCACGGCTGGAGGGGCTGTCTATCTGCCCTGGCAGGGCGAAGACCTCCTTGCCCTGTTCCAGTGCCCAGTGGGCGGTTATTAGTGAACCGCTCCTCTGCCCTGCCTCTATCACCACCACCCCAAGGGATAGTCCGCTGATGAGTCTGTTGCGCGGGGGGAAGTTGGTCCTGTCGGGAGGGGTGAGCATGGGGAGTTCTGAGACTATGGCCCCCTCCTTGCTTATCCTCTCTGCCAGTTCTACGTTCTCCCTGGGGTAAATCCTGGCCAGGCCACAGCCCATTACCGCAATGGTCCTGGCCCCGGCCTTGAGGGCACCAGAGTGGGCCGAGGTATCTATGCCCCTGGCAAGCCCGCTTACTATGGTAAAGCCGGCATGTCCCAGTACACCGGCAAATCGCTCTGCCTGAATCTGTC
>JAUQZZ010000083.1 GCA_030586765.1 Candidatus Brocadiales bacterium
ATATAGACCTGGCATCCACAGTCCTTCTGAAAGAAGTCCACCACGGCCCTGGCCACAGCAGGATGGGTATTTACCGCCTTCTCAGGCCCCAGGGAGGAAGAGAGGAGATTTACCTTTAGGAGCACCCTTTTTCCCTGGCCTACCAGCTTGTGGATACCATCCACTTTTTCTAAGGATTCCTTTACGGCGCTGTAAACCCTGGGAACCTCGTACTCATCGCAGCGGACTACGGATACAGTGGACATAGTTTTCAAATTATACTATTAAAAATATAAAATAGCAAGAAGCAGCAGTCTAAGGGGTCTCCTCGCAGAGGTCCGGGAAGTGGTTAAGTTCTTCGGCACGGCGTACATCCCTCTGGAAGCGCTCCCACTCGGAGAGATTCTCGCCAAAGAGCAGATTCCTCAACCTGCTGAGGGGCCGCCAGATATAAGCTGTACAGAAGTACCAGAAGGGGTGATTTTTTATAAAGGTCTTGGTGGCCAACATGTTTTCATTGTGGAGATTATTGTATTTCCACCTGAAGAATTGTATCTCTGTAGAGGAGAGATAGCGGGTTCTAATATTTGCCCAGAAGGTGTTGTAACGACTGTAGTCCTCCTTGTTGGTTATGAGGTCCATCTGGAGCATCTCATCCCTTACGGGGGTTTTGGGGTAAGGGGTGAGTATCTGGTCTGCGTAGAAGTCTACATCCAGTTCCTTCAGGAAGCTGTAGTTATTTGCGATGTCCTCCTCCGTATCCTCTGGATTACCCAGGATAATTCCTCCGGTTATCAGGATATTATTGTCATGGAGTTTCTTTACGGCCAGGCGGGTCTTTTCCAGGATGTTGCCCTTTCTAAGTCTCTTGAGGTTCTTTTCTGAGGCGTTTTCTATCCCCAGGAAGACTATATGGAAGCCAGCCTTTGCCATCTTTTCTGCCAGGGTTTCTGAGGAGGCTATACCACTGCTACTGGCCTGGATAATGTAGCGGATGTCGTTGTGGCCTGCCTCCACTATGGCATCGCAGAGTTTCTCGAACCTTTTTATGTCCAGGGCAAAATTGTCATCGGAAAAGATTAAATACCCTGTCCCCAATTTCTTGCAGTTGGTTATATCTTCTATTACCCTTGGGATGCTGTAGGTCCTGAAGCGCTTCCCATACATCTTATCCATGCAGCAGAAACTGCAGGGCATAGTACAGCCCCTGGAGGACTCTACGATGTCCAGGATGTAGCCATTAAAGTGATTGCCTGACCACAGCCTCTTTGTCCTGTCAGGGAGTTTTATCTTTTCTAGGTCTTCAGGGGGCCTGGGTGGATTATGGATAAAGCCGTCTCCCTGGCGATAAGACAACCCCAGTATAGTATCAAGGCCTCTTTTACCCTCCAGGGCCTCCAGGAGTTCACCAAAGGAGGACTCCCCTTCCCCCCTTAAGATGAAGTCAAAGGGGCGCGAGTCCTCCGTGAGGCAGAGCTCGTCGTAGAGCAGGGTGGCGTGGTAGCCCCCCAGGATTGTTATAGTTTCTTTCTTTATCTTCTTGATGAGGGTGGCTATCCTCCTTGCCGTGGCAAACTGGAAGCTCATGGCGGAGAGGCCAACCACTTCTGGTTTATAGTCTTCCATAAGCCCTTGTATGGTTTGTTTTACTCCTTCCCTTCGCATGATGAGGTCTCCAATACGGACCTCGTGCCCCTGGATATTGGCTGCTATGGAGGCCATGGCCATATTGGGTGGACGCCATCGCCTCAGGTTAAAATGGGGGGTGCAGTCAGGCATTGAGAGTAGTAGTACCCTCATCTCAATTTACCTGCGTCAGACCAGTAAAATCATTAAGGTGGTTAAATCTATCCATCTCAGCTTTAAAGACATCCCTTTCCGTCTTACCTAGGGAAGCGACCAGGTCTTTTGTTCTGTAGTAGGGTCTTAGAGCAAAGACCCTCAGGAGGTGAAGGAGGGGGAATCTTGTCTTAAAGGCCGGAGTGGTCTTATAAAAGGTAGAATATTTCCGCTTGTACTTCCACTTGAGAAACTGCAGTTCCTCGGAACCAAGGTATCTGGTGCGAATATTGGCCCAGAAGCCGTTGTACTTGCGATAGTCGTAGAGATTGGTAACCAAATTTGCCTTGAGGAGTTCCTCCCTCATGCCTGTCTTGGGGTAAGGGGTGATAATCTGGTCGCTATAAAAGTCTATATCATGCTTATCAAAGAACTCATAATTCTGGGCAATATCCTCTTCGCAGTCCTCAGGGTGACCAATAATCATCCCCCCGATAATAAGGATATTGTGCTTATGTAAGAGTTCTACTGCCTTCTTTGTACGCTCTACTATGTTTCCCTTTTTCATTATTTTTAGGTTCCGTTCGGAGACGTTTTCTATGCCCAGGAATACCAGTTCAAAGCCTGCCTTGGCCATCTTTTCTACCAGGGTTTCTGAGGAGGCCATCCCCACGCTGCTTGCCTGCACCACATAGCAGATATCGTTGTGGCCGGCCTGAATAATGGCATCGCAGAGGTTTTCAAACCTTTTTACATCTAAGGTGATGTTGTCGTCAGCAATAGCTAGGTATCTTGCCCCCTGTTTCTTTGCATTCGAGATGTCCTCAATAACCCTTTCGATGGCGTAGGTTCTAAAGGTTCTGCCGTACATATGGTTCATACTGCAGAAGTTGCAGGGCATGGTACAGCCTCTGGAGGTTTCTACGATATCCAGGGCGCGGTTACCAAAGGTATAACCCGTCCAGACCCTATTGGTCCTGTTAGGTGGGGCTATTTGGGAGAGGTCTTCCAAAGGTCTTGGCTGGTTACGGACAAACTGTCCGTTTTGCCTGAAGGATAGACCTTTTATCTCTTCGTATTTAGCCTTGCCCTCTATAGCCTGGAGGAGCTCACCAAAACTCAGGTCGCTCTCCCCTCTAAGGATAAAGTCAAAGGGTTCTGCCTCGCTACTGGAAGCGATCTCATCATGCATCAGGGTGGCGTGGTAGCCTCCCAGGACGGTCTTTATGTCTTTATCCAGCTCCTTGATAAAGGAGGCTATTCTCCTGGCGGTGTGGAACTGGAAGCTCATAGCACTGAGGCCAACCAGGTGGGGCTTATAATCCTTGAGGAGCTCCTCTACGGCCCCTCTCAGTCGGTCTCTTACCAGGACCAGATCAGCCATATAGACCTCGTGGTTCTTCACGTTACCCGTGATGGAAGAAAGGGCCAGATTAGGGGCCTGCCACATCTTAAGCTGGGGAACCATGTCTGGCATGGAAAGAAGTAATATCCTCATACCCATACCCTTGTCATCTGCTATTATCCCAAGGGCGCAATTTTACTAGTTTATGTGGGGACTTTCAAGTTTCCTTGGAGATTTTCTTGTGATTTCCACAGGAGACAGGCGGAAGCGAGACCTTTTTGGGATGAGAGTATGCCAACAAAGACCTTATCTAAAATGGCTCCACAACCTCAACCCCTTCAGGTACGACAAACTGAAAGAGGCTATCCGGGATAGACTTATTCATCTTTACGTTCTTTAACACAATGCGGTTTATGACCTCGCCCTGGCTTTCATAAAGTTCTATTTGGGTAGGCAACCAGAATCCCTCTTCTATCCAGAGCCTTATCTCTGAGTACTGAGGAGAGGTTTCAGACTCTTTTGGGGTCAACTTCAGGATATAAAGCCCCTCCTTTTCCTCTGTATTTAGCATCTCTATGTAATAATTCTCCTTGGCCTTTTTTACGGAACCCTCGTAGCCGAACTCAAAGAAGTTCAGTTCCATGGTTTCCTCTTTGGCTATACGGTATTTCTCTACCTGTTTTGCCTCGGGACGGTAGACCCAGAGGTATTCTCCATCAGAGATGTCTAGCTCATCCCTAGGGGGTTTAAGCTCCAGGTGGAGCTTCTTAGGTTTTTTGTACCTTACCTTTCCTCGAGAGGTCTCCTCTTCTTCCAGGAGGAAGATGATTCTGGTGTAGGTGACGTCTGCCTCTATGGTCTTAAAGTCCTGACTTGCCTTGTCCACCTCTTCTAGCAGGGTCTCCAGGTCTTTTCTCTGAGCCGCCTCTAGTGGTACTTCTCCCAGGACGAGCAGAAAGAAAGGGATAAGAAAGAGTAGCCTGGCCACAGCTAAGCCCCTTTCTCAATAATGCTTATGATATCAGAGAGGCTATCCAGGCAGAAATCAGCGCTGTGAGTCTCTTTCTCAGAGGGGCAGTCCTGTATAAGGAGTGCGGTCTTTGCCCCTGCGGCCTTGCCAGCAAGGATATCGAAGTGAAAATCCCCCACCACCAGGAGTTCCTCTGGTTTTACGCCCAGTTTTTTGCTCAGGAGGAGCACAGGATAAGGGGAGGGCTTGGGCGGGGCGTCGTCTCGGGTCAATATAGCATCAAACTTGAGCCCGTGCCTGCGAAGGATGGTCTGCACAGAGCGGCGGGAGTTGCGGGTAAGGAGTGCTGCCTTTAAGCCCTTTTTTTTCATATAATCCAGCACCTCCCTCACCCCTTCCCTTAACTCTGAGGTCTCTGCGGCCCGGGCCTCGTACTTTTCTAGTACTGCCAGGATTGTTTTCTTCCTGGGTTCGCCAACCGTCTCTATATATTCAAGGATAGGCTCGTCAGGAACCTCTGCCTCCCTGTTTATGGCCGCAAAGTTCACGTTAGATTTTGTGATGGTGCCATCCATGTCAAAAATTATCCCTCTAATAGCCACCCGCCAATCCTTTCTTAGAAATTTTTTATTTTCTCCAATTATATGACTGCCACGTCCTCTTTTCCAATGGATGTGAGCACTCCACTTCTGCTAAGGCATGTAGCACTCTGGAAAAGTCTCTAGCTTTTCAAGGAGCTCATTTAGGGCCTTGGATTCATGTCTGTGGATCTCAGCATATTCTTTAACGTTTTCCAGGCGTATCATACTCTTCTTAGCCGCTTCCGCAGTTTGGTCTAACCTTTCCGCCAGGGTTCTCATCATTACTAAGGCAAAGTCTGTGTCAGTGCTTATAATTTGATAGAGACCTTTTTGGTCTACTGCATATAAGGTACAATCGTCTAAGGTGAAAGCGCTGGCGTTACGCTTCCTGCCAGTGATTAGTGCCATTTCTCCAAAGTATTCATCAGGCTTGAGGATTGCTAGGGTTATCTCTCGGCCTTCTAAGTTTCTGGTTATCTGTACCTGGCCTGATTCTATAAAATACAGTATATCTCCCGGGTCCCCTTCGGAGAATATCTTACTACCCGCCTTGTAAAAGACCTCTTTGTAGGGTATCCCCTTTTGGGTTAGGTATTTACTAGGCATTGTTTTTAAGCCCCCTTTTCAGCATCAAGGTGGCACCAGTTTAGCTCTCTTTGAGGCCTTGAATCTTACATTTTAAATAATGGCTTGTGCTATGGTATCAGATACGGGGGTTTTTTCAAGGCAGTATCAAGGAAGGTTGACACCCCAGGGGGAGGGTGCTACCATATCTCTTGAATCTTGCTACACTTATTGTAAAGGATTCTCATGGCCACTGAATTTGCCGTCATTGGTGGTAGCCAGGCCTACGCCCTGATGGGGAAGGGTGCTATCAAGGGGCGGAGGCTGGGGGAGAGACAAACCCCCTTCGGCCCCTCTCAGCCCTTATATCTCTTAAGGGCAAATACCACTGAATTCCTCTTCCTCTCACGTCATGGGGAGAAGGGCTACGAGGTCTCTGCCCCTTATGTGAACTACAGGGCCAACATCTTTGCCCTTAAGGACGCTGGGGCAAGGAAGATAGTGGCATGGTCTGGTCCAGGGGCCATCAGCAGGGGTTTCTCCATAGGGCAGTATGTGATAGTGGACGATGTCCTGGACGAGACCAGGGGGAGGTGTTCTACCTTTTTTGAGAAAGGGGGCCTTGGGTTTATAAGACAGAATCCTGTCTTCTGCCCCAGCCTGAGAAGACTCCTCTCCGAGACCTTAAAGAGGCTTGAGCTGGGTTTTACAGACCAAGGCACCTATGTCTGCACCCAGGGTCCCAGGCTGGAAACCCCTGCAGAGGTCAGGAAGTACGCCTCCTTTGGTGGTAAGTTGGTAGGGATGACCCTTGTTCCTGAGGTCTTTCTGGCCAAGGAGCTAGAGATGTGTTACGCCGCCCTATGTTATGTATCAAATTACGCAGAAGGTGTGGTGGACAGGCCCTTTCGGGCAGGGGAGCTCTTCGAAGGCCTTTCTAATAGTGAGGAGGGTCGTCGTGTTGCCCAGGCCGTGGCCCAGTTTCCCAGGGTCATTGCCGAGCTTGCTGAGGTATTAGTTAAGGCACAAGAGCCCTGCGATTGTGGCTCGGCCATGCAGCGCTACAAGAAGGAAGGAAGGATAGGTGAGGATTGGCGGGCGTGGATAAAGACTTAGTAACCCTCAAGGCCAGTTATATTGTCCAGGGTCCAGGGGAGGTGATAAATGGGGGGCAGGTTACCATCAAAGGCCCGAAGATAGTAGAGGTTGGGCCAATAAAGGCCCCCATGGGCAAGGTTATAGACCTGGGCGGGGCGGCAGTAATCCCTGGACTAATAAATGCCCACACCCATCTGGAGCTTACGGACCTGGAGGGCAAGATTCCACCACCCAAGAGCTTCACCCACTGGCTGCGGCATCTGGTATCGTATCGCAGGGGTGAGGCCAATAAAGACCTGGGCCCAGCAGTAAAGAGAGGTGCCAACCTTAGTATGGAGTCTGGTACAACCGCTATCGCTGACATCAGCAGCACAGGGGATTCCCTTAAGCTACTCCCAGAGGTACCCATAAGGAAGCGGGTATTCAAAGAGGTGATATGCATGGACCCTGCCATGGTTGCCTCCATACTAGAAGAGGCCATAAGGGTCTTATCGGATTTTCCCAGGGACGGCCTTGGCACCCTGGGCCTATCTCCACATGCCCCTTATACGGCCTGTGCAAAACTATATCAGGGTTGTACCCTTTTTTCTAAAGGGCAGGATTTGCTCCTCTCCACGCATATCTGTGAGACGAAAGAGGAGTTGGAATTTCTAAAGGAAGGCACGGGGAGTTTTGCTATAATGCTCAGGGCCTACGGGATGCTAGAGGGCTGGGAGCCCCCAGGGCTGTATCCTCTTGCGTATCTAAAGAAGATAGGGGCCTTGGCAAGGCCCTGGCTCCTTATCCACTGTAATTATCTCAACGAGGAAGATATATATATAATAAAGGAAAGCGGCTCCAGCGTGGTCTACTGCCCCAGGAGTCACCACTTCTTCGGACACGAGGTACATCCCTTTCTCAGGTTGTTAAAGGAGGGAGTAAACGTTGCCCTTGGTACAGACAGCCTGGCCAGCAACAAATCCTTAAGCATGATGGATGAAATTAGATTCCTGCTGGAAAATAACCAAGGGCTAAGCCCCCAGGAGGCCCTGTCCATGGCAACAGTAAGGGGTGCAAGGGCCTTAGGAATGGCAGGCCTAGTGGGTGAGCTCAGGGCAGGCTATGAGGCAGACCTTGCTGTAATAGAACTGCCCAGGGCACAAGGAGGGCCTGTTCTTGAGGACTTATTTGACCCTGAATCCAGGAATATCGTGACCCTGGTGGCTGGCAGGCCATGCTACGACAGGTATGGCCTTTTTACGAAGGACTCCTGTGATGTCCATTAGAGTTTTTATCAGTCATAGTGTAGCACCATGGGAACTGCCCTTAGTTAATGGTATAGCTGAAGAAGCGGCCCGTAGAGGAGCTGTTCCCTTGCTCCCTGATAGGGATTGGGATTCTAGGAATATTCCCAGACGCATTAAGACGCAGATAGAAAAAGCAAATTATTTGATTGGTATTGCGACCAAGGATGGGCTTCATATTCCCTGGCTCAATGCCGAGGTTATGTATGGCCAGAGTCTCAAACCCAGTAAAGCGCTTCTTCTGGTAGTGGACTCTGAGGTACAAGTTAATCCATCGTATGAAAGGGTAACGATCGACCGTAAGGACCCGTTAAGTACCATTTCTCAGGTATCTCAGAGAATACTAGAATTGATACAGGATAAAAGTACTCAAGATGTAATTGGAGGACTTGTAGTTGGTGGATTGATATTATTACTTCTTGATTCTCTTAGGAGGGATTAAAAAGTTGTTAGTAAAACCTGAAAAAGTCTACAGGGATAAAGAGGATATTGAGGAATTTAATAGGGCTAGCGAAATAGTAGCAAGAAAGCGTAGTGCTATTTCATTCATCTTTGAGTGTTCCTTTTTGAGTGAAATTGCCGCTCGGAGGGGAAAGATTAAGGCCTTAGAGTCAGTAGCAGGGATGCTAACGGAACTTACTAAAGAGCAGATAAAGATTTTTGAGGAAGCCGTAAGGAGGAGGCCACTTTTTGGATGACCTACGTCCTTGATACCAATATTATTACTGCGATTTTAAAGGGAAACGAAAAGGTAAAGCAGAGGGTTGAGGAGGTTATTAAACACGGCGAAGAGGTTTTTATAAATTGTATAAGTTATTATGAGATAAAAAGGGGACTTCTGGCAGCAAAGGCAGAGTCCCAATTAGAAAGATTCCGCTCCTTTTGTGAAGAACTTGGTCTACTTCTGCTGGATCGGCAACAAGTCTTCGATGAAGCGGCTGCGATATATTCCACTTTGAAGATACGAGGGCAAATTATTGGAGACGCCGATATTTTGATTGCTGCGTTAGCAAAGACGGGGGATTTGGTTCTTGTTACTGATGACGGTGACTTTCAAAGAGTTGAGAATTTAACTGTGGAAAATTGGTTGGCTTAGAAAGTCGGGGCAAAGGACTATTAATGCTTGACCTAAACTTTATCAGAAAACACCCCGAGGAGGTAAAA
>JAUQZZ010000084.1:0-6216 GCA_030586765.1 Candidatus Brocadiales bacterium
AGAAAGGATTAACTTAAATGCCACAACCGAACGTCTACTGGTTCTATAATCAGGGCACGAACGATGTACCTAAGACCGCTGGCCCTGCGGAGGATGCTAACTTTAAACTCATCACCGCCGGGGCCTCAGGACACCTCTTCGCCCCCACAGGTCAAGCGGCTTCAGATGGCAACCCCACAAATACCAGGGACAATATCGTTGTCCCTGATACCGGCTCTGTGGAGGTGGACGAGACCTACATAGACAACGGCACTACCATTGAGCAAGTCCCCCAGGCAGGGACTAACCAGGGCAAGCAATCAGGCGGGGCCACACGCTATGTCTTCTGCCTCCACTTTGATGGCCCTACGACAGGGCCTGTCTATCTGGAGTGCTGGGACGACTCAAACCATCTTACCACTACCTCAAAAGTACTTGGTTCAGGTGTGCCAGCCAACTCCTTCATTAAGGGCATAGCCACCACAGGAGGCGCCCCGGCAAATCCTGACTGGGTGACAAGCGGGGAGGCAAAGGGACTGGCAGGCAGTGCAGACGCAAACCGCCTGATACTCTCTGCCACCCCACTAACTGGCCCAAAGGAGCTTTACTTTAACCTGGCCGTTAGAGTACCGGCAGGGGCGGGTAACTTCAATGCCAATCCACTGTCCACCTTGAGGTTTGATTGGGCATAGACGTAGGGTGGGCTAAGCCCACCCTACATGCTAAAAGAAAGGAGGTCAAACTATGTTCTTGTTTCTCTTGGGTATGCTTGTAGGGGGGTGCATAGTGGGCGCTCCACTAGGATATTTCGTCTATCGGTACAGAAAACATCTATGGGAGCACGTCAGGTAAAAATGTTTAAAGCCCCCACAATTGTAGGGGCACGTTGCAACGTGCCCCTACTAGCTACTAGCTACTTGCTACTAGCTACTTGTTCCTTGCTACTAGCTACTTGCTCCGGCTGTGGCCTGGCAGAGAAGGCACTTGTAACCTTGATTGCCCCCAACCCTGAGCTAGAGAGATTGGAGGCCCAGAAGGAGACGACAAAGGACGGGATAGAGGCCATAAAGGACCCGGCGGTAGGCAAAGAAAAGGCTAAACAGATTGTAAGGCTCGTGGAGAGTTCTCAGAGACAGGGACACCCCTCCTTTTTCAGTGCAGTAGTCTCTGGCCTTTATACTGAGGAAGGGCGGAGGCTGGCAGGGCTGGCAGTTGTAGCATTGGCCTCACTGGGGGCGATGGGGTGGAAGATGGCTCAGGCCACGCTATTGGGCAGGGCACTGGACGCAACAATCTTAGGCGTCCAGGAATACAGGAACATCCGTCCAGACGGCGGGCAGGAACTCAAGACCATCCTGTCCAGGAGGCACAAGGGCCTGCCTGTAGATATGGCAAGGAGGGTGGCCAGGGTACTCAAGGAGACCTAGAACAGTAGCTAGTAGCGAGTAGCTAGTATTCAGGAAAAGATTCAACCCTAGCTACTTGCTACTGACTACTAACTACTTGCTACTGTTATGCTAGATACCCTATTCATCATCGCCCTGACCTTATGCTGGATACTGGGCTTCTTTGTCTCCGCCCAGTTCCTCCACCAGCAGTTTGAGATTGCAAAGAAGCTGGACGAGTTGAGGAAACAAGAAAATGTCAAAGTCCAAAGCCCGAATGTCAAAGGAATGTCAAAGCTCAAATGACAAATCAATGTCAAAGCCCGAATGTCAAATGTCAAATTTGGAATTTGGATTTTAGAATTTGGATTTTAGACCTATGAGAAAAGATTACATCTATCAGGATAAAGGCCAGTTCAATATCATGTATAACGCCCATAAGATAGGCGGGTTCCTCGTCAGCGACCAGGACGTAATCCCAGACGAGCGTGTCCTCCCAGAGCGGAGATTCGCCCACCAGCCCATCTTCAGGAGGCCAACGGAGGAACTGGTGGCCACTACTTATTATCTCCAGTACCGTGATTTTGTTATTGCCACCGAAGATACTGGAAAAAGGTTTAACGGAGACCCCTTATCTCCAGTGCTACGGGTAAAAGGCCTGGTGGCCTATGCAGAACCTACCCCAGAGGCCAAAGCACTGGCAGATAAGTTTGTTCAAGGCGACGTCTGGGACGACCCTGGTTATTTTACACAGGCGGAGTTGATAACGCTGGCAACATATTATCTAAACTGGTGGGTAGCATGGGATGGCATCCAGCAACCCGCATCTTCTATCGTTGAATCACGCCTCTTCAAAAAATATTGGTTTTGTCTCTACAATGTATATACGCCTGACGTTACACTGGCTGTCTATGCTGGGAAACAATTAGGCAGATTCTCCCTGAAAGACTTGCATGAAATCATATCCTGGCAGGGTCATTGGATACAGAAAATTCATTTCCTTTACCAGGACGGGGATACCTTTGGGCTGGTAGTGGGTGAGGGCAATTCTGGACAGTATCACATTTATACAGCCAATAGTCTGGATGGGCCGTGGACGGAGACTGGTTTCATAGACGCTACCCCAAATAATCCAGGGGGAGACGTGGCCCTCGTCGCCCTCCTTCAGAAGGATTGTGGACGTCTCCTGAGACAGTTTGGGGTTCTCGGTACTATCCCACTTACGTTCCCTGTGTCCATCCCTGGAATAACGGTGGGAAAGACAGGGGAATGGGTTGGGTTATGGGCTGTTACACTATCATTTAATGACCTCGGCCCTACGTATGTCTGTCGCATGACTAAAAAATCTGGTGGCATTGAGCTTGAACGGGCCTACATAAAACTAAAATTCAAGAACGGGGAAATCAAAAGTTTCCCTGGGACAAGTTCAGATTGGTAGAGGTTTTAATATGGAGTCCAGCCACTGATATGAGTGCGGAGTGGGGAATGGGGAGTGCGGAATTAAATTCCGCATTCCGAAATCTGCAATCCGCATTTGAAAGCTAGGAGATAAAATGCCCATCAAATACAAACTAGGCAACGATGGCGGAGTCCTGGATGAGATAGACTTTGTAACGGTCAAGGCCCGCAACGCCGCAGGTCAGGCAGGTAGACTCCTCAAGGTAAAGTCCACAGAGGACTTCCTTGAGTACCTGGCCCAGGGTGCAGAGGGCGGACTGGACGCCGATTTACTGGACGGCCTTCATGGGTCTGCCTATGAGCAGGTTGCCAATAAGGATGTAAACAGTGGCTACGCTGGTCTGAACGCCTCTGGCCTTGTTATACGTAACCCCGCCTCCAAAGGACAGGCTAACGGCCTGGCAGAACTGGATGCTGGCGGGAAAGTTCCCTCCTCCCAACTCCCCGGCCTGGCCCTGACGGATGTCTGGACGGTGGCCTCCGAGGCAGAGCAACTTGCCCTCAACGCCCAGGAGGGAGACATTGCCATCCGTACCGACCAGAATAAATCCTATGCCCACAACGGCGGTACATCAGGCACTATGGCGGATTGGAGTCTCTTGCTTACCCCCACCGATACCGTACTCTCAGTCTTTGGTAGGACAGGGACAGTGGTGGCACAGAGCGGAGACTATACCTGGGGACAGATAGACAAGACCGTCTCTAGCCTTGCGGACATTACCACGAAATCCCATACCGTCTTATCTGACATTGGCACCAATACCCACCCTCAGATAGATACCCATATTGCAGATGCCACTATCCACTACCTGCAAACGGCCATAGACCACGTTAACTTGCTGAATAGAGGTACTAACACCCACGCCCAGCTAGACAGCCACCTGGGGGCCTCCTCTGGGGTGCATGGGGTTACTGGCTCAGTGGTGGGCACCTCTGACACCCAGACCCTCCTGAATAAGCTCTTTGGCTCTACCACAATTATGAAAGAACAGGGTATTGCCGACGCAACCACAACGGGCTACTCCTCCCATGAACTCCACTTTAGGAATTCAGAATGGTATGGCGGAGCGGAGGTAAAACGGGTCTTCAAACTCAGGAACGCCATATTAGACCCCAGCAACGATTGGTATTCGTTTCAGTTACTGCAGGAAAACTTCCTTTTGTATGAACTGCGGAAGCAGGGTTCTAACTCTTATATTGACTACTATGCCCCAACGGGTGGAGAGATTTATAATAACTTTAATACAGTTGGCGGCGGAGGGTTCCAATTTAATATCCGTCCCGGTGGTTCTTATCTCATATCCTATTCCCCTCTCTACTTCTACACCAACGGAGGGCTAGCGTTATCTATTGATAATTCATTAGCCAGTACCTTCTATGGGGACATTCTCTCGCCGACACTGAAGAACCCTAAGATAAAAGACGTAGACGCCACCCCCACAGGAGACGTACTCCTCAAGGTGTTGGATGGCCTGCTCAAGATAAGGAATGCTAACGATACTGTAGATGTGAGGCTAGAGGCAGGGTTCCTACCTGCGAACACGGAATTTCAGAGCAATAAAGGTGTGGCTAGTGGTTATGCTAGCCTCGGGGCAGACATAAAAGTACCTACTGCCCAGCTTGGCGGTACTGGTGCTGATGTTACTAAGTTTCTCAGAGGAGACCAGAGTTGGCAGACTATCCCAAAAGGCTGGGAACTTGTAGCTGATAGTGGAGACCTGCCAGCAGGAACTACTGCCTGGCTAGTATCAGGTCTAAATGGAAATGCAGACAAGCTATACTTTATACAGGCAGAACTACTAGTGGCTGTTGCTAGTGCCTACCGAACCATCTCTGTTCGGCCTAACTCAGATGCAGTAGCTGGAAACTACTCATATTCTATCGGGTCTGGATTTTGGATAACTAGTGGGACTATGGGTAGTGGTACTCTTAATGATGGCCAAGTAGGGGGAGCAGTGATAGGGTCTAATGGCTGGACAGAAGATGCAAGGATAAGTATTTTTGCCTATATGAATGCTATAGGTGCTGGAGGAAGGAGGGTGGAGTCGGTTGATGTTAGTCGGAGAGAAAGTGCTGGTATTGATATACAGAAGATTACTCGTTGCTGTCAGTGGAATAATGCTACCGATAACATAACTGCTCTCCAGTTTGTTATTAGCGGTGGCTCTTTCCAGGGAAGGATAAGGGTATACAAGAATGCCAGTTAACATAGACTGCTGATTGCTGATAGCTGACTGCTGATAGCTGATAAAGGAGGTAATGAAATGGGAATTGTAGATATTCTAGCCCCGCAGGTAATAGATAAGATTTTAGTGAGGAGATTTGAGGGAGAGACTGACCCCTAGGAGGTAAAGACAGAATGGAGCAAGTCTTATTGGGTATCAGCATAGCCTCTTTGGTGGCCAATGGGGTATTGGGTTATCTCTGGTTAGCCACCAGGAAATGGTTCAGACTTTACAGGGCAGATTTGCACCTCCTGGGTAACAGGAAGGGAGTCCCCGGGCACTTAAAATAAACGCCCGATTAAAAGGAATGTCAAAGCTCAAATATCAAAGGAATCAGCAATCAGCCATCTGCTGACTCCTGACTGCTGTCATATAGAAGATGGAGGTATTTATGGAACTAAAAACTGAAGGCTTTTCCGAGGCTAGAATAGAGAGACCCAAACCCGAACTCAAAGAACTGGACAGGTTAAGACTGGAGAGGCTGAACCTCTCCATTAGTAACCTTAACCTCCAGCTTGCCTTACTGAATGAGAGGGCCAGGGCGTTGCAGATAGAGACGGCAGGTTTCTGGGCTGAGAGGGAAGGGCTGGTAAAGCAGATTATGGAAAATATGGAGTCCACTGACTGTGTCAGTGGAAAGTGGAGACTGAATCCCGATACGCTGAAATTTGAGAAACGTGAATCAGCAGGTCAGGAGTCAGCAGTCAGCTGATTCCTGATTCCTGAAAAACCATGCCTAGAGACCCCATCCCAGGCCCTTACATGATGCGTTATCCTGACCCCCAGGACGGCCAGACCAACGTCCCCGTGAAGAACGGGATAAGATTCA
Organism: Candidatus Brocadiales bacterium; assembly: GCA_030586765.1. Lineage (GTDB taxonomy): Bacteria > Planctomycetota > Brocadiia > Brocadiales > Bathyanammoxibiaceae > JAUQZZ01. The sequence goes on from JAUQZZ010000084.1 coordinate 5,877, forward strand.
ACGTCAGGAGCGATGGGCCTGGGATAAATATAGACACGGTCAAGGTGAAGACAACCGATTCCCAGGGCGTAAACGTCTATGACAAGACCAGCCCCTACTTCAAATACTCTGGAACGCCAGCCAGCTACGATATAGAGGTCAGGCCCCCCCAGCCCTGGGCCTATGAGGAGAATGTCCAGATAGAGATAGAGGCGTGGGATTTGGCCGTACCACCAGTACAGGGAGTAGTGTATGAATATGTACCATAATAAAGATTACAAATTACAGATTACAGATTACAAATTTGTAATTTGTAATTTGTAATTTGTAATTAAAAAGATGCCACTAACGCTTAATTTTA
>JAUQZZ010000084.1:6226-8356 GCA_030586765.1 Candidatus Brocadiales bacterium
CGTACAGACAGAGATAGAAGCGGAGGACTTGGATGGGTATCCGGGAATGGTATATGAGTACGTGCCATAAAATCCAAATGTCAAAGCTCAAATATCAAAGGAATCAGCAATCAGCCATCAGCAATCAGCTATCAGCAGTCAGCAATCAGTAATCTTGCTGACCTACTGACTGCTGATTGCTGACTGCTGAAAAAACATGCCAACGACACTCGTAGACCTAAAAACCGACCTGCGGGCCAAGAAGCCCCTGAAGCTGGCCTTCACCTCCATCTTTGACCCTGCCAATCAAAGGCAAGGGGAGGAGTACCTGGAACTCTACCCTGCCGGAAGGACTGATTGCGAAATCCTCACCATCCCCATTGATTGGTACGAGAAGGGCCAGACCAGGAACTGGAGTCTTGACCTCTGGTACGCCAAGCGGCAGCAGGCCGATAGGGTGGAGGATATAAGGCTTTCGGCCTATGCTTTTGGGGCAAGCAATGACTTAGGGCAGGAGGTGGTAACTAACGGCTACCTTCAGGCCAAACTCTCCACCTCTTTGAACTTTGAACCCTTGAACTCTGGAACTGTTTTGAGCCTGGGCGATTTCTGGCCCAACTCAAAAAAGACCGTAGACTTCCAGTTCAACATGCCCATAGGGGCCCTTACCCTTGTGGGCCTGAACATGATTGGACTGAAGATTGAACTTTTAAGGAGCGTGGTTTATGGCTCTACCGCCTGGGGCAGGGCCATGTACGGGCGGTATGAGGGAAGGAAGAAGGACATCACGATTAGATTGCATGTGAAGTAGGGGCGGGGTTACCCCGCCCTTACAAAGAGGAACGAAAAATGCCAACAACCTTAATTGATTTAAAACTAGACCTCCGAGCCATCACGAAGGAGATGAAAGACCCCTTCGCCGAACTGGAGTACAACCGAAGGGATAGTCTCCAGTATATCAATGACGAGTACAAAATAGTCCCCTCCTCCAGCCCCTACCGTATCAGGCTAAGGGAACTCCCTGACAAGGAGAATGGGGTAACCATCTCAGGCTATACGGAATCCCAGGCATTCCCCACTCAAACAGGCCAATTCTACGTGAACTGGGTCATGGGCTACGTCTGGTTCCACTCCGCAGATGCAGGCAAGGTCATCCAGCCCATTTACTTCGGTAAAGGCTCTCTCATAGACGCAGAGGACATGAACAAGGTCTATGACCACCTGGGCGTTGCTAAGGGCATCACCAGCGCCCTCCGCCCCCATGCACAAGAGACGGCTAACAAGTCTATCAGGATAGAGCCAGGGTCCTTCTTCATCGGGATTACCAGGGTCAACTACCTGGGTAACTCAAACGTCAGGCTCGGCACAGGAGGAGAGTACCAGGTCTCCGCCCTCACCGCCAATTACTATAACAAGATACTTTTCACGGTGGACGGCACAGGACTACTCAAAAAATATGAAGGCGCCCAGGCCCAGACCAAAGAAGGCATAGTAGCCCCCAACCTCCCCGCAGGTGAAGTACCTGTCTGCATGGTTACCGTCCAGGACGACGGCACCTCAGGGGCAGGCACTATCAAAGACATCCAGGGTACGGACATCACCGACTACCGCTCCTTCCTCTATCCTCCAGTCCCAAGCCACCGCTACCTCACCGCCCACCTGGAGGGCTTCCCGATCCTGAACGATATATTCTTTGACGGACATTATTTCGCCGAGGCCGTTATCATTGATAAGATTACCCTCTCCGCTAGGACAGCCCCCACTACAACTAATTTACAGGTAGAGCTTTTGAAGAACGGCACGGCCACAGGCAAGATAGCCACCCTCAATGCCGGCTCACTCTACCAATCCACCACCCTAAGCCCCACCCTCTCCCTCACCACCGCAGACCGCCTCGGCCTCAAGGTCGTGGCAGTGGATTCAGGCGAGACGGCGGAGGGCATAGAAATAATTATTTATTATTCTTAATTCCTCTCCTTTATAAGCTCTATCAAATATAGGACTTATGATTTATTTTCTCACTACCCTAAAATAATCCTAAAATCCCCTTGATAGAGTAGAGTGCGTTGATTGCGGCTACTGGGTGGCCCTTCCCCCTGATGAGGACGAGAGGAAGGAACATATCAGGCAATTCGGGGAATATCATGATTG
>JAUQZZ010000084.1:8366-8744 GCA_030586765.1 Candidatus Brocadiales bacterium
GAGCCGGACGCAGAGGAACGGGAGATTTTAAATGAAACCAGGGACAATCCATCGCATATTTAAATTAAGCGAGTTCGGGACTTCCTTTTTATCGGGATGCGAGCCCGAGAGATTTTATCCAGAGCTTGAGGATATGAAAGATAAGGAGAAAATAGAAGCCTTTTTGGTGCAATTGCGGAAGGAAAGAGGAGCCAGGGTCTTTCCCTGGCTTATTACCCCAAGCGCTAAGGCCAGGGCATTAGCCAAATTCCCCGCCCTTCCCGGGTCCGCTATGTGCGGTAAATGCGAGACTGCCAACGACGACCTTCCAATGAGGGTCTGAGGCAAGGACGCCTCGGGTTGGGCGGGGCTACCTCATAGAGGTCTATATAATAGGTG
>JAUQZZ010000085.1 GCA_030586765.1 Candidatus Brocadiales bacterium
TTCCAGAGAGGGTAATTACCTATTAATGAACCGTCGTATAGCCCCTCCAGAGGGTAGGATACACAAGATAGAGAAAGACCTCTCCTTACTGAGCGCCCTGGGTATTAGAAAACCTACCTATGAACCCACCTCCCCCAGTGTCTCCACTCAGGACAGGGATTATATATCGCAGTTCCTGAGCCTTCGAGGAAAGGGCACTGGTCCATTAGTAGTTATCCACCCAGGAACGAGCGACTTCGGTGCCTTCAAGCGCTGGCCTTCCCAGCACTATGCCCGTCTGGGGGATATGCTGGTTAGAGAACTAGGGGCACAGGTGGTCATCAGTTGGGGGCCTTCAGAGTTACCTATTGCAGAGGATATACTGGGGGGCATGAAGGAGGGAGGCTTTCTAGCACCCAGGACCCTCACCCTGGGCCAGCTCACCAGCCTCATCAGTCACTCAGACCTCTTTATCAGCGGGGACACAGGACCCATGCATATTGCCTCCCTGCTGGGTGTGCCCCAGGTAGCTATCTTCGGACCCAAAGACCCTGTAATCTATGGGCCTTATAATGGAAATGCTGTAGTAGTAAGAAAAGACCTGGAGTGCAGCCCCTGCACCAAGAGGAGCTGTGACCATGTTACCTGCATAACCTCGATTAGCCCCGAGGAGGTCTTTGTTGCGGCAAAAAGATTACTGACCAGGCATGCTCATACTAGAACTGCCGAGCAAGCTCGGCCCCTACAGACGTAAACCTCACCCGCAGGACAATAGCCCCCGCACTACCCTTTTTGGATATAGACTACCCTCTATACGGGCCTGTCTCTCTTCTAGTTCTGGCATAGGTTAATTTATAGCCTAAAGCCACGCAGCACTCTTAGACCTTAAGAAATAATCCATAAGCTTATCGCCCTTCTTAAAGCTAAGCCCTGTGCTGAGGGCGTTCGCCTCGGTGAAGGTCAGTCCGGAGCCAGGCCCTACTCCTGTGCCACAAAGGGCAAAGGGCACTGGCTCATCGGAGTGGGTCCGCTTCTGAATGACTGTATAGTGGTCGGGCAGTAATAGCACTCTATACTCTCCGTATCCTTTCAGCGCCTCTAGCAAGGGGCCGGTAATATGGGTGTCAATATTCTCTATGGCCCTTATCTTTTCCCTGGCGTCACCCATGTGGGAGGCCTCGTCAGGGGCCTCTACATGCACTAGAACTAGGTCATGAGTCTTCAGGGCCTCCACTGCGTAGTGGCCCTTTGCCCTATAATCGGTATCCAGGTACCCCGTGGCCCCTGGAACATTTATAATATCCCAGCCCAGATAGCGTGCCAGCCCCTTTATCAGGTCCACGGCCGTAATAACAGCACCACTATCCACGCCGTACTTCTCACGGAAGGTGGGTAGGGAGGGGCTCTTACCCTGTCCCCACAGCCATATCATATTGGCGGGTGGCTTACCTATGCTTATCCTCTCGCGATTTAGTTCGTGCCTAGCTAGCAGGGACCTTGCCGCTTCCATAACCTTTATCAAGAGCTTGCTGCCTCTACCCTTGGGCAGGTTTTCCGCAATGGGCTTACCCATAATATCATGGGGTGGTACACACCTCACCTTCATATCCACAGGCCCCTTGTAAAGCATAATGTTTCTATAGCTATTGCCTGCATAAAAATGGATGTAGGGGTCTGAGAGTCTTTTTTCGAGAAAGGCTATAAATATCTGGGCCTCTTTTGTAGAGATGTGGCCGGCGCTAAAATCTTCCAGGATACTGTCCCTGGCTGTTATCAAGTTGCAGCGGAAGGCCCAGTCCCTCGGCCCTAGCTCAATCCCTAGATTAGATGCCTCCAGGGGTGCCCTACCAGTATAGTATTTCTTGGGATTGTAGCCTAAAAGGCAGAGGGTAGCGATATCGCTTCCAGGACTAAAACCTCTTGGAATGGTCTGGGCCGTTCCTATCTGGCCCAGGGTGGCTATGGAGTCGGCATGGGGTGTCCTAGCCGCCTCCAGGGGGGTCTTTCCCCCTAGTTCCTCCAGAGGGTAATCTGACGCACCGTCGGCAATGATAATAGCGTATTTCATGCCCCAAACTCCTTTAGGACCATTTTTATATAACCCCCCTTTCTTGTCAACACTTAAAAAATCTTGACATTGCCCTAATCTTGTGATAAAAACCCCTTTTCAAGAGGGATGAAAGGGGTCCTGATATAAGCCGCAAGACCTGTGGACACTTTAGCGGTTTTTTGATTAGTATACTGTTGTCCGTTACGAACTCACTATACCTTGACAAGCTCTCCCTTGCGACACGTTCCTCCACCTCTATAATCCTTGCCTTCTCCTCAGTCCATCAAGATATTGTGATTATAAGTAACCTCGTAAACCCTATCTTATCCCTCAAGAAACTTTTCGTGCCGGGGAGACCTTTGATAGTGGAGCCCTATAAGGCATGAGGCGTATTGCCCTTGCAAACCAAAAAGGCGGTGTGGCCAAGACCACCACGGCCATAAACCTCGGGGCCTGCCTGGCAGAACTGGGTAAAAAAGTTCTGCTCATAGACCTGGACCCCCAGGCCAACCTAAGCTCCTGGATGGGTGTAGGCTCTGAGAGTACAGAAAGGTCTATCTACCACGTCCTCTTAGGAGAGGCCGAACTAAAAGAGGTCCTCACGGACTCTAAGGTAAAAGGTCTCTGGCTTGCCCCTGCCACAGTAGAACTGGCAGGAGCAGAAAAGATACTGGCTAACGAGGTGGGAAGGGATATTATCTTAAAACAAAAACTCGACCACCTGGTAGAGGACTATGATTATCTTTTCATGGACTGCCCACCTTCTTTAGGCATTATTACTATTAATGCCTTAACCGCCGCAAGAGAGGTCTTCATCCCTGTAGAGACCAAGATACTGGCCCTCAACGGCCTGGTAACCCTTATTAACACCATACAACTTGTAAAAGAGAGGCTTAACCCCTCACTAGAGGTAACGGGTATCATTGCCTGTATGTTTGATAGCAGAACAAACCTGAGCAGGGAGGTGGTGGAAAAGCTCCGGGCACGCTTTGACAAGATAGTCTTTAAGACCTTGATTAGGGATAGTGTTAGACTAGCAGAGTGCCCCATCTCGGGCCTCCCCATCCACCTTTATGCCCCAGGTAGCCACGGTGCAGAGGATTACATGAACCTTGCAAAGGAGATTATAGGAGGAGAAAAGGAAAGGCCAACATGCAAATAGTAGACATCAGGAGTGATACCGTAACAAAACCCACCCCAAGGATGCTAGAGGCTATGGTAAAGGCAGAGGTGGGGGACGATGGATATGGTGAAGACCCCACGGTGAATAAATTGGAAGAGATGGCCGCAGAAAGATTGGGAAAAGAGGCTGGCCTCTTCCTATCCAGCGGAACCATGGCCAACCTGGTAGCCGTGCTAGTGCATACGCGACCCGGAGACGCAGTGATATGCGATGAAAATGCCCATCTGAATAGACTCACTATGGGAGGGACCACCGCCTTTGCTGGGGTATACATCTACACCCAGAAGACAGACCGCCTGGGCCGATTGAATCCTCAAGATATAGAATCCACCCTGGACCTAGACCCACGCTTTCCCAGGGCTTCACTCGTAGTAATGGAGAATACCAATAACTGGGGTGGGGGCACGACCATCAGCCCCAAGGAAACCAAAAAGATAGCAGAGATAGCCAAAAAAGGTAGCCTCCGATTTCACATTGATGGCGCAAGGGTCTTCAACTCAGCCTTGGCCCAGGGTGTAAATGTCAAGGAATTGACCAAGGACTGTGATAGCGTCATGTTTTGCCTCTCCAAGAGCCTATGCTGTCCAGCGGGGTCTATCCTGGCTGGCTCAAGGGAATTCATAAAGGAGGCCCGTCGTGTAAGAAGGATGCTAGGCGGGGGCATGCGGCAGGTAGGGGTACTGGCTGCCTGTGGCATCGTGGCCCTGGAGGAGATGATAGACAGACTGAAAGAGGATCACAAAAAGGCCCGCCGCCTGGCCGAGGGGCTTGCCAGGATTAAACCAGGTATGGTAGACCTGGAGACCATCCAGACCAACATTGTATGCTTTGAGTTCAAAAACGCTAGGCTAGGTTGCAGAGAATTGGTAAAAATTTTAGCAGAAAAAGGGGTACGAACCATACACCTTCAAAATAACCGTGGCAGGATGGTTACCCACAAAGACGTTACTATGGAAGATATTGATTATGCCCTGGAGGTCATAGAATCAGCAATTTCCAAGTTCAACGCACCCTGAAGGGTGCGGCTACAAAGAAATTTTATCACAAACTATGTAGCCGCAGGCTTTAGCCTGCGTTATCCGCTAGGGTCTCTTATAATTCCACTCCCTACGGCTGTACTTCTCCTCCCTTAGTCTTAAAGCAAGGGCCTCTTCTTCCTCACTAAAGGGACTCTCCACGAATCTCACCGCCACCTCCATCTCCAAAGCCTTCACCATAGCGGCTACCAGTTCATCTAATATAAGGCCTTCCTTGAGAACTAGGTAGCCCTGAAGGAGGGTTACCCCTTGAGAGCGCCTTGCAGCAAAGCCTGCCACCTTTCTGCCGTCGTACAGGACATCCCCTGGCAAGATGCTGGCGACACAAAGAGGGGAATTGCCCTGTCCGCCTCCTGTGGAGAGTCTTGCAGTAACCCCGACTGACTCCAGGGCACCTCTAATGCTCCTACCAAGGAGGTGATAAAAAGAGGTGATTGCCTGGGAAGAAAGGTGGTGAGGCTCGCTCATTACAAGGGAGTAACTAGGCCCTCCATCGTGGAGCACCGCCTGACCGCCTGTGGGTCTTCGGACTATATCCACCTGGCCTTCTTCCATCCCTAGAAAGTTGAGGACATGGGAGACCATTTGAGAGTATCCCAGGGAAAGGGACGGCCTTTTCCATGTGTATATCCTAAAGGTGGGGATACGGAAGGCCCTTGCTAAGGCCTCGTCTATGGCCATATTCAGGCAGGCCTCTCCAGGAGGGCCCTTTATCAGCCTCCACTCCTTTTTAATAACTATCTCCCGAGACCTCTGCGAAGACGGTGATAGGTTTTCTAACTTTTTAATATCTTGAGCTACCTAAAGTAGCTTAAGTCCCCCTCCCTTGATGGGAGGGGAAAGGGGAGGGTGGTATTCACCCCCACCCTCACCCTCCCCCATCAAGGGGGAGGGAATTTATGGCATCCTACTTTTTTTCAGAGGCCATCTCCCGTAAAACTCCACCTCAAGTCCAACTGCCTGGCTGCCTTGACCTCATCCAGCCGCCTGACAGGGGTATTATGGGGGGCACCCTTTACCAGTTCGGGCTGCTTCTCGGCCTCTTCCGCAATACTGACCAGCGCCTGGGCAAAATCATCCAGGGTCTCACGGCTTTCTGTTTCGGTAGGCTCTATCATAAGGGCCTCCTCCACTATCAGGGGAAAGTATATGGTGGGGGCATAAAAACCGTAGTCCAAGAGCCTCTTAGCTATATCCATGGTAGTCACTCCCAACCTCTTCTGTCTTCTGCCTGAGAGGACAAACTCGTGCATGCAGCCCTCAGGGTAAGGTATATCATAATGTTGCGAGAGTTTCTTCTTTAGATAATTGGCGTTGAGGACGGCCGCCTCGCTCACCCTTCCGAGACCCTCCCTGCCCAGGGACAGGATATAGGCATAGGCCCTGATTATTATCCCTATGTTTCCATAAAAGGGCTTTAGCCTCCCTACAGAATCAGGGAAATTGTAGTTGAAGATAAAAGTCCCCTTCTGCATCTCTACCCTTGGGATGGGAAGGAAGGGCCTCAAAGGTTCTGATACGCCCAGAGGGCCTGCCCCAGGTCCACCACCTCCGTGAGGGGTGGTAAAGGTCTTATGCAGGTTAAGGTGTAATAGGTCTATGCCCATGTCGCCTGGCTTCACCCTGCCCAGGAGGGCATTCAGGTTAGCACCATCGCAGTACACCAGCCCCCCGGCCGCATGGAGGATGTCGCATATAGCCCTTATTTCCTTCTCAAAGATACCCAGGGTATTGGGGTTAGTTATCATGAGGGCTGCCACTTCAGGAGACATGGCCTTCTTTAGGACCTCTAGGTCTACCATGCCTTCCTTATTAGACTTTATCTCCACCACCTCAAAGCCGCAGAGGGCGGCAGAGGCGGGGTTGGTGCCGTGGGCAGAGTCTGGGATTATTATCTTCCGCCTGGGTTCCCCCTTCTTCTCATAGTAGACCCTGGTTATCATCATCCCCAGGAGCTCTCCCTGGGCCCCTGCCGCTGGTTGCAGAGAGAACTCTGGCATACCGCAGACCTCCTTTAAGAGTTCTGAAAAGTCGTAAAGGAGGCGAAGGACGCCCTGCACTTGCTCGTGAGGTTGGTAGGGGTGAAGCTTCTTAAAACCTTCCAATCCTGCTATATCTTCATGCACCTTTGGGTTGTATTTCATGGTGCATGAACCAAGGGGGTAAAAGTTCGTATCTACACTATAATTAAGGTGTGAGAGGCGGGTAAAGTGCCTTACTATGTCTAGCTCCGATACCTCGGGCAACCTGGGTGGGGTTGTCCTCTGAAGTCTCTTAGGTATCATGTCCTCCAAGGGCCTCTTGGGCACGTCACACTCAGGAAATCGCACACCCCTCCTGCCAGGAGAAGATATCTCAAAGATTAGCTTCTCAGGCATAATCGTCTCCTATACCCATCCGCTCAACTTCGCCTCTGCCAGATGGCCCTCTGTTACCTCTTTAAGGACATTTACCAGACTGTCTATATCTGCCCTTGTCTTTGTCTCTGTTACGCAAAAGAGCATAGCCCCTTCTAATTCAGGATAAAAACCGCGGAGGGGAAGGCCACCTATGATGCCCTTTTGAAGAACCTGACCGTTAAGAAATTCAGCCTCTATGCCCTTGGGCAATCTAACGGCAAACTCGTTGAAAAAGGGCTTCTGAAAGAGAGGTTGGAATCCCTGGATGGAAAAGACCTTTTCTGCGGCGTAATGACTCTTTTGCAGGTTCAGCTCTGCCAACTCCTTGATGCCTTCCCTTCCCAGGGCACAGAGGTATATACAGGCCCTCAAGGCGCAGAGATTTTGATTGGTGCATATATTGGAGGTGGCCCTATGACGTCGGATGTGTTGCTCCCTGGCCTGGAGGGTGAGCACAAAGCCCCTTCGGCCTTCCAGGTCTGTGGTGGCACCCACCAATCTGCCTGGCATCTTCCTAACCAGTTCCTTTTTTACAGCAAAAAAGCCAACGTGTGGACCTCCGTAGGAGAGATGATTACCTAGGGGCTGAGCCTCTCCCACCGCAATCTCTGCGCCGTATTCCCCTGGTGGCTTAAGTACACCCAGGGATATGGGATTAACGCAGGCTATCAGAAAGGCCCCCTTCTCATGAGACACATCCCCTAAGGCATCTACCTCCTCAAGGCATCCAAAAAAGTTTGGGTTCTGGATGAGAACCGCAGCAGTATCACCATCCACCAGGGCCTTCAGACCCTTGGGGTCTGTTATACCCTGGGGGGCTTCCGCCTCTAGAATAACTGCCCCTAACGGCCTCAAATAGGTCTTCAATACCTCTCTATACTCCGGGTGGATGGCCCTGGAGACTACCACCTTGTTACGTTCCGTGTGTCTTATAGCTAGCAAGGCCGCCTCTGCCAGGGCGGAGGCACCGTCGTAGAGGGAGGCATTGGCTGCATCCATGGCCGTAAGTTCACATATAAGGGTCTGGAACTCGTAAATGGCCTGCAAGGTACCCTGGCTGGCCTCTGCCTGATAAGGGGTGTAACAGGTAACAAACTCACCCCTGGAGGCCAGATGTTCTACAACACTGGGTATGAAATGCTCGTAGGCCCCTGCCCCTAAGAAGGAGCTGTATTGGCTGAGATTGTAATTTCTATTGCTGAGTTTCCTTAGAAGGTCTAAGAGTTCTATCTCCGAGAGGGCCTTGGGTATCTTAGGTGAGACCCCTATTAGTTCCTTTGGAACCGCCTTAAAGAGGGCCTCCGTAGAAGGAACCCCTATCTCCCTGAGCATCTCCTGCTTGTCTTTATCTGTATGGGGGACGTAGTCCATCTAATTATCCTTCTTTTCACATAGAATAATAAGGTGCGTCAAGACGCACCCTACATGCTGTATGGGGGACGTAGTCCATGCTAGTGATGTTCTTCCTTGCACAAGACAGCGTAGGCCTGGGAGGAGAGCAACTCCTTGAGTTCGCCCGGGTCATTCATCTTAATAATGAAGAGCCACCCCTTGCCATAGGGGTCTTCGTTTATTAGTTGAGGGCTCCCCTCCAGCTCAGTATTTATGCGGATAATCTCTCCAGATACAGGGGCATAGGTATCATAAGCAGCCTTTACAGACTCTATCACGGCACAGGGCTGCTTTGCCTTTACCTTCCTGCCTAACTTGGGCAACTCTACAAAGACAATATCCCTTAGTTGCTCCTGGGCATAGGATGTAATACCAACTATCGCCTCATCGCCCTTTTGTCTTACCCACTCGTGGGTCTTCGCATAAGAAAGGTCTACGGGGAAATCCATCTAGCCCTCCTCCCTTGCCTTTGGTCGGTAAAAAGGGAGTTCTATCACCTTAGCTTTTATACTCCCACCCCTAATCTCTACGCAAAGCGTGGTTTCCGCCTCAGAGAACTCCCTTTTAACGTATCCCATTGCTATTGATTTTTTCGTAAAGGGGCTGTACGTGCCGCTGGTAACCTCGCCTATCTTATTTGAGTCCGATAAGATAGGGTAGCCCTTCCTGGG
>JAUQZZ010000008.1 GCA_030586765.1 Candidatus Brocadiales bacterium
CAGTAGTGACAGCGTAACCTGAGGGGAGTCTTCTTCATAACGTGGAGGTGGGTCTTGACCTTTTCATGATTAGAGATGCAGTTGGGGTTAAAGCATTTTACTATACCTACAAGCTCCTCTGGCAGGCTCACCCTTCTTTTTTCTACGACCTCATAGTTTTTTATGATGTTAAGGGTGGCATCAGGGGCTATGAGGGCAATCTTGTTCGCCTCCTCCTGGGTGAGGTTCTTACCTTCTATCTTTATTATGCCCTTTTTCCCTAGCTGTCCACTGGAGAGGTTCATGCCTATTAACACCACCCGTCCCTCCTCCAGGATGTTCAGGATGGAGGCTACCTTGAAGGTGCTTTTACTATCTATGTGGTCTATAACGGTGCCGTCCTTGATGGCCGAGACTTGTAGCTGTCTCATTCCTTTAACCTTAGTTGCGTAGGGGCAGGTCCTTAGACCTGCCCGTCGTTTAAGAGGGACAGACTTAAAAGTCTGTCCCTACAGGTTCTTGTAGCAGGGCAACAAGCCCTGCTACACCCAGTACCCTACGAGGCCCTGCCCCCAAAGGGTATGCAGCCATCGGACGGGGATAAACCCTGTCCCTACTTTGAACATCGGAGCAAGCGCCAGCGCCATAATATATCTGCCTCAACCCATGACCCCAAGGATAGAGGCCAGGAGGGACTCCCTGACGGGTATGCCGCTGTGGGCCTGCTGGAAATATACGGCGTATGGGGTCGCATCCAGGCTTTCGTCCATCTCATCTACCCTGGGCAGGGGGTGGAGTATCTTTAGGTCCTTTTTTATCTTCAGTCCCTCTAGCACTGCCTTATTCAGGCGATAGGTCCCCTTGACCTTTTCAAACTCCACAGGGTCAGCGAATCGCTCCTGTTGTATCCTGGTGCAGTAGAGGACGTCTAGTTTATCGCTTATTTCTTCCAGGGAGTTATATTCGCTGTACCGGGCTCCCCTCTCCTTTAGTTCCTCCAGGTGGTCAGTGGGCATGCGCAGGGTAGGTGGTGAGATAAAATTCATGGAGCAATTAAAATGGGCCAGAGCATAGGCCAGGGAGTGCACAGTGCGGCCATATTTAAGGTCACCCAAGAAGCCTACTGTCAGGCCCTCCAGGGTGCCTTTGGTCTTTTGTACGGTGTAGAGGTCCAGGAAGGTCTGAGTGGGATGCTGATTAGCCCCATCGCCTGCATTTATTACGGGTATATCAACGGCATCGGCCGCTAGTCTTGGGGCACCTTCAAGGAAGTGCCTTATGACGATGGCGCTGGAATACCCCTCGATAATCTTTACTGCATCCCTGAGGGACTCGCCCTTGACAATAGAGGTAACCCCTGGCTCTGCGAAGCTAATAACTTCCCCTCCCATGAGCTTCATGGCCGACTCAAAGCTCATCCTTGTCCTGGTGGAGGGCTCAAAAAACAGGCTGGCCAGCACCTTCCCTTTCAAGAGGTCAGGATGCCTCTGGGACTCCATCTCTTTGGAGAGGTCTAGTATGTAAAGTATTTCTTCTTTTGTGAAGTCCCTAATGGAGATGATGTCTCTATTCTTTAGACTAACCATAGGGCCTTCCCATAGTATCAGAGACCACCCCTGCACACAAGGGAAAAGGGGCTAGGCCACGGAATATCTTATCAGAAGGGGCATGAGCTGTGTCCCTTTCATCTCCCCAAGGGAGCCTCCTCTGCAGGCCTTTTCTGAGAAGGTTTTTGTACCATCGGGTTGTACTGAGCCACCGCAGATGACCAGGGGTACAGGGTCAGAAGAGTGGGACTTGAGTTGACAGGGTGTGGAATGGTCTGCAGTAAGGGATATGAGGGTAGTATCCAGATTTATTTGATTCAAGAGAGGGGCAAGATAGAATCTATCTATTGCCTCTATGACAGCCTTTTTCCCCAAGCCGTCTCCATCATGCCCTGGCACATCAGGCCCCTTTATATGGACGTAGAGCCCATCAAATTTTCCCAGGGCCCATAGGCTCTTTTTTACCCTCAGGGTGTAATCCCTTTTAAAGTTGGCCGTGGGCGGTGGGAGTTCTACTACCCGCATCCCCGTGAGGAGGGCAATGCCCCTCTCTACAGGCATATCTGCCAGGCAGGCAAAGGACTTTCCAAACTTCTTCTTGATGCTAGGGAAGGCAGGAAGCCTGTCTCCTGCATCCCTGAGAAGGAGGAGATTTGCAGGGAGAAAGCCCCTTTTCCTTCGGGCTGTATTCACGGGAGATGCCTCCAGGAGTTCGCAGCTCTTAAGGACGAATTCATTGACAAGGAGGGCCGCCATGGAAGCACCCTTTATGTCTTTCTGTCTTTCCAGGGGCTTACAATACTGGACTAGATTTTCATAAGAACCCTCTTCCTTAGCAACTCCCAGAACACCCTCTCTGGCGTAGGCAGGGTCTGTATTGGTTATCTCTCCAGAGAGCTTACTCTTTTTCGGGTGTATCACCAGCACGGCCCTGTGGCCTATGGTGTTCTTGAGCTCAAATGTGTTAGGAACGGACTCTAGTTGTAGTTGGGAATTTATCTCCTTGCAGAGGAGGTGGGCCTCGTTGGTAGAGAGGTTTCGCCCTACTCGCCTATCCAGGATCTCCCGACCCTTGCCCCTGGTGGCAAAGTTTACCCTTAAGGCCAGGTCTCCTGGTCTGATCTCTAGACCAGAGGCAAAGGATTCCAGTGGGCCTCTACCGGTATAGTAACGAAAGGCATCGTAGCCCAGGATGCTTATCACCGCTACATCAGATTCTGGGGCAATACCCTTTCCTACAGGGTGCATAAGGCCTGTCTGACCCATCCTAGCCAGGCGGTCCATGTTGGGGGTGAAGGCAGCCTCAAGGGGCGTCTTACCGCCCAGCTCTTTAAGGCCGTAGGGACCGTCTGATAGGCCATCCAGCACTATATACAAGAGTTTTCTTCTACCCTTTTTTGCCATGTCTCACCTTCCCTGGACTCTGTAAAAGGTGTGTGGAAAAGGAAGGCAGGCTAAAAACCTTGCCTAGAAGTTCCTTTATCTGCCGTATCTTGCCATGGCCTCCTTGTATAGGTCGTTGCCTTCTGAATCGTAGGCCACTATGCAGTAGAAATCTTCTACTTCAAGGCGATAGATAGCCTCGGTACCCAGGTCCTTAAAGGCTATCATGTCACATTTTTTGATACTCTTTGCAATAAGGGCTGCTGCCCCTCCAATATTAGAGAAGTGAACGGCCTTGTATTTCTTAATGAGGTCAATAACCTCTTGGGACCTATTACCCTTGCCTATGGTGCCCTTAAGCCCTTTCTCGTAGAGGGGGAGCATGTAGGGGTCCATCCTGGAACTGGTGGTGGGACCTGCAGAACCTATGACCTGTCCAGGTCTAGCAGGGGTGGGTCCGAGGTAATAGATGATCTGGCCCTTGAGGTCGAAGGGCAAGGGCTCACCCTTCTGGATGAGTTCTATCATCCGTTTATGGGTGGCATCCCTCCCCGAATAAAGCACCCCGCTTATGAGCACCTTCTGCCCTGCCCTCAGGCTCAGGACAGCGGCCTCATCCATGGGCGCACGTATTCTTACGAATTCAGGCACAATCCCTCTCTCCTATAAAGCGACTGTCCTTACTCGATGGGAATGGCATTCAATATTTACTGCCACAGGGAGGCTTGCAATGTGGGTGGGGTATTTCTCCACGTGAACAGACAGGGCGGTTATTCTGCCGCCCCACGCCTGGGGGCCCATACCCAGGTTATTTACCTTCTCCAGGAGTTCCTCTTCCAGTTCTCGGATGTGGGGTTCACTGTGGTGAGCACCCACCCTTCTAAAGAGGGACTTCTTTGCAATCCAGGCCGCCTGATCGAAGGTGCCTCCCAGACCCACCCCTACAATGAGAGGAGGACAGGGTCTACCGCCTCCCCTTCTCACTGTATCTACCACAAAGTCTATTATCCCTTTCCTTCCCTGGGCAGGTGTGAGCATAGAGAATCGGCTCATGTTCTCGCATCCAGAGCCCTTGGCCATCATGGTGATTTTGAATTGGTTGCCTGGCGCCACCTCCACATGAACCACTGGAGGGGTGTTATCGCCAGTACTGCCCCGTAGTATAGGGTCTCGAACTATGGAGGCACGAAGGTAACCTTTTGTGTAGGCCTGACCCACACCCTGGTTAATGGCCTCAAAGAGGCCACCACCTACCACCTGTACCTCCTGCCCCATCTCCACAAAGACCACGCTAGTACCGGTATCCTGGCATACGGGCATCTTTTCTTCCCTACCTATCTTTACATTCTGTAAGAGATGGGATAGTATCTCTTTGCCTAAGGGGGATTCCTCTTCCCTGTGGGCCTTCTCCAGGGCGGCCACCAGGTCATCCCCCAGGAGGTGGGTTATCTCCATGAAGGTCTTTTCTACAGCATCCGTAATAGCCCCGGCCTCTATGGTGCGCATCAGTCTTGATAGGTGTAGCCGTATTTTATGGCCCTGATATTTTCATCTAAGAATCTGGCAGGGAGTTCAGCGCGGAAGTCTACCTTATCTATGGGGATGCCTATGTCGTGGAGTAGTCTTCCCAGGGCAATCATGTTTATAAACAAAGGGCTACCAAACTTTTCTATGGCCTCCCGCTGGAAGGGCACGGTGGCTGATTCTGGAGGAGCCTCCTTTTCTGATACAGAAGCCTCTACTATCTGCCTTTCTGCCTCAAAGGGCCTCCTTGTAGTCTTTGCGAGTTGTAGGTAGATATCGGCCTTCTCGAAGAAGGGTACTTCTACCTTTTCATCAGAGAATACGATCTCCGCTGTTATCTCCCCTCCCCTGACTGTAGCATCGTAGAGGACGTTCATGGTAACCTCTTTACCCATCTTTGCCAGTATATTGGCTAAGGCGTGGGCCATGGCCTTGATGCCCTGGCCTGCCTCCCCAGCCAATACAATCCTCTTGGCCACTACCCTGGGACGTACTTCCAGGGGTTTAACCATGAGAAGGAGATTTACGCCGAAGTACTGCTCCTCTATATGGGCCTTCTCTAGGTAGCCCAGGCCTGCCAGGAACCTACAGGTGACGGCATCTTCTGGATAGATAAATATCCTGCTTTCATAGCAGCGGTGCCTCTCAAATTCCTTTAAGGTTCTCTCAAGGAGTTTCCTTCCGTAGCCCCTTTTCCTGTACTCTCTGTCAATATAAAACCAATGTATGTGGCCCACCCCCTCTGTTGCCCAGGCGAACATATACCCTATTACCTTTCTATCTTCTTTCACTACCAGATAGACGCAGTTCTCACTGCTCAGCCTTTTTCTGACCTTCTTGGGGTCGTAAGGTTTCTTAAGATGCTCCCTCTCCTCCTGAGGGCGGCTCTGGTGTATATCATCTATACTCCGACAGAAGAGCTCCAGAGTGGCCTCTACATCGCTATCCTTCAGACCTTCTATACTAAAGTCCATTTATTGTTATACCTATCTCGTTTTCCTTAAGGGAATCGACGTTGTCGTTAATCTTGTAGGTATTCTTATAACACATGAGCATCTCGTAGCCGTCTTTAAATCCAAGACGGCGGCCGTTATTCACTATGCACTGGCAGATGACGTCTACAAAGGAAAGCCCAGGATGTCTCAGGGCCTCCATGATACATTTCTTAAGATGCTGCAGGTGGAAGGTGGTGCTCCTGGCATAGAAACAGTGGTGGGCCTTTATTATTGCCTGGGCGTCAACTGGTACATCGTGGTTGCCTTCCGGGGTGGTAAGGGTCTTCGTCCCTTGCCTGGTAGCAGGAGAAACCTGTCCACCTGTCATCCCGTATATCTCGTTAGAGTAGCAGATTACGGTTATAGGTGTGTTTCTCCTAGCGGCATGGAGGAGGTGGTTTCCTCCTATGCCCAGGAGGTCTCCGTCGCCGCTCAAGACCACCACACGGAAGTTTTCGTTGGCTACTTTTATGCCTTCTGCTAGAGGTATGGCTCTGCCGTGGGCCGTGTGGACAGAGTCTAGGTCAAAGAAGCCTGCGCTCCTTCCTGCACAGCCTATGCCAGAGACAACAACGGTCTTATCCTTTTCAAAGTTCAGTTCGTGGAAGGCCTCACAAACCAACTTTAGTATTATGCCGTTGCCACAGCCCGGACACCAGGGGGTGGGAAGCAACTCTCTCTTTAAAAAATCTTTCCAACCTTGTATGCTGTTCACGGACTCACCTTCACTTATCATGCCTTAGGCAGATTAGCCTACGGCGAACTTACCGAAATCTGCCTCAGGCCTTTATTCCTCAGCTCGACAAGTCTATTCCATATCTCCTTCAGGTCCAGTCTTCCCCCTGGTAGGGCAATCAACTCTACTGGCCTGTGGAGAAGCCTTTCTACCTCATAGCAGTATTGTCCCATATTCATTTCTACTACTATTATATTTTCGAAGCGAGAGGCGATGTCTTTGAGTTCCTCAATAATAGGGAAGACCCTTATGGGCCTGAAGATAGCATATTTATCCTTGAAGTTATAAACCGCCCTGGAGAGGGCACCCAGGGCGATTATCAGGGTGTCTGCCACATCGTTTTCAATGTATTCGTAGAAGTTATAATTCTTTGATACCTCTATGCACTTCTTTTGGAAGTGGGATATGAGGTTTCTGTGCGCATCGGGGTCAGAGGTCAGAGGCTTGGAGTCCAGATGGGTGAGTCCTGTGAAATGGCGGTTGCCACCACCCAGCGGGGGTCTTGACCTGGCAACTACTGGGTATTTCTTTAGCTCCACGGTCTCATAGAGGTGACTAATATAACCGTCGCTGAGGAGGATTACCGGGCTCAGGGACTCTTCCGCCGCATTAAAGGCACTAAAGGTGTGGTGGTAGAGTTCTTCCACAGAATTAGGATAGAATACTATAGGGAAGTAGTCACCGTGACTGCCGTGTCTTGTCTGTATGATGTCTCCCTGGGCAGGGAAGGTGGGCATGCCAGTGCTGGGGCCCACCCTCTGTACATTTACAATTACCAGAGGCACCTCCATCATATGGGCCAGTCCAATGCTTTCTTGCATGAGGGAAAATCCAGGACCGCTGGTGGCCGTCATGGCCTTTAGCCCAGCCAGGGAAGCCCCTATGACGGCATTTATAGAGGCAATCTCGTCCTCCATCTGCAAGACCTTTATGTGCTTCTTCCCCACTAGTTCGTGGAGTACCTCTGAGGCAGGAGTGATGGGATATCCAGCAAAGAAGCCAAGCCCAGCCCTCTCTGCAGCGTAGACTATCGCCTGGTTACCTTGTAGGAGCGTCTTCGACATAGTAAACCTTTACCACCTCTATAGCCATATCAGGGCAGTACCTTTCACACATGTAACAGGCAATACACCTATCGTAAGAAACAAGCCTGCTACCAACTATCTCCAGGTTGTGGGTGGGACAAAATTGAGGACAGATATTACAACGCTTGCAATAGTTATGACTTATGGCTACTTCGCCCTTTTTTCTTGGCATATTTAAAAACTATTATACCATATTTTTTATAAGTCCGCTTCCCTTCAATACACCCTCTATGACCTCTCCAATCTCCGCAGGATTATCCACCAGGGTTACTCCAGCCTCTTTTAATGCCTGGGTCTTTTCCTCCCAGCTTCCCACGCCTCTATCTATTATTGCTCCGGCGTGACCCATGCGTTTGCCCTTGGGTGCATTACGCCCCGCTACGAAACTGATTACTGGTTTTTTAACAGATTCCTTAATAAATCTGGCCGCCTCTTGTTCAAAACTTCCCCCAATCTCACCAATGAGGACTACAGCCGTGGTGCTGACATCTTCTTGGAAGAGTCGGAGGGCATCTACAAAATCGGTGCCAAGGATGGGGTCGCCCCCTATGCCGATACAGGTGGACTGGCCTATGTTTCTCTGAGTAAGTTGCCAAACTACCTCGTAAGTGAGGGTTCCGCTCCTGGATATTACACCCACATTGCCAGGGGTATGGATATATCCTGGCATAATGCCTATCTTAGATTCCCCAGGGACGATGATGCCTGGACAATTGGGGCCGATGAGTCTGGTCTGCCTTTGGGAGAGGTATTTCTTTACCTTAATCATATCCAGCAGAGGGATGCCTTCAGTGATGCATACGACAAGTTTAATTCCTGCCTCAGCAGCCTCCAGGATAGCATCAGGGGCATAAGGGGCTGGTACAAAGATTACTGAGGCCTCTATGCCTGTATCCCTGACGGCATCCAGTACGCAGTTGTATACAGGGATTCCTTGATGGAGGGTTCCTCCTTTGCCAGGGCTCACCCCTGCTACTATCTTGGTGCCGTACTGGAGCATGAGGCCGGTGTGGAAGCTTCCTGCCGTGCCCGTTATGCCCTGGCAGAGGACTTTTATATTTCTATCTATTAGCACCCCGTAACAGACCTTACTGAACGGGGAAGGTCAGGCTTATGCCCCCCCTTAGGTCCCCCAACGTATAGCCTTCCATACTGTGTCCTGCGACGTCCTTTCCATCCCCACTAGGGCTGGTGGAGGGGTCACCATGACACTTGAGGCACAGCTCGTTTACATAAAGGGGGAAGAAGTAGCGGTAGACCACCTTTTTGGTTACGCCCATTTTGAGGAACTCTCCAGAGCCTTCCCCAGGAGGGAGGTGGGCATCTTTGAACTTGATTATCTGCATACTCTCCCAATCGTCAGGAAGATTTGCGGGATTCCTGGGGCCGTATTTACCCTTGCCTTCAGAGACGAACCTCACTACTATGCCCGTCCTTATGGTGAAATCCTTGGTAATAGTACTGGCAAAGGTAACGGGGTCAATGCCTTTGTAGCTGTAGGGTTGGTCCTTTGGGATGGGTTGTCCCAGTTTTGCATTGTGGGTGTTGATGACGTCCAGGTTCTTAGCGACAAAGAAGCCAGCCACACTAAGCATATTTACGACGTTCTTGGCCATCTTCTCAAAGTCGTAGACCTGGGCCTGGCTGCTATTTGGACCCCAAAAGAGCAGGGTACTCATCATTACTACAACTAATAATATAAGGGTGATGGTTTTCATTCCTTCCTCCCTTTCCTTTTAACTTGTCTTTTGCTATTCAATGGGGAAGGTCAGGCTTATGGTCCCGCGCAGTTCCCCTAACCTGTAATCTTCCATAAAGTGTCCAGTGATATCCTTTCCGTCCTTGGTAGGGCTAGTGGAGGGGTCACCATGACACTTAAGGCAGGAAGGCTCTATATAAAGGGGATATATGTAGCGATAGACAAGCCTGTAGGTAGCCCCTACCTTTTGGACCTCTCCATAGCCTACCCCGCGGGGGTATCTGATGTCGGCGAATTTCAGCATCTGGTCCTTTTCCCAATCATCAGGCACGTTATACTTGTTTCTGGGGCCGAGTTTTCCCTTCCCTGTGGAGACAAATTTTATGAGGATTCCCGTCCGCAGGGTAAACTCCTTTCCTATAAGGGTGGCAAAGCCTTCAGGGTTAATACCCTTGTAACTATAGGGTTGGTCTCTGGGAATGGGTTCTCCCAGCTTTGCATTGTGTGTGTTTATTACGTCAATATTCTCGGCAACGAAGTTTGTGGCTACGTTGAGCATATTCACGATGGCGTGGGACATCCTCTCGTAGTCGTATATCTGGGCCAGGCTGTCCTTAAGGGGCAAGAAGCACAAAGAAAAGATTAGCACTACGAGGACCCCCCTCCTTGCTGAAATCTTCATAGTTTCTTCTCCCTTTTCTAATGAGGAATTATGCTTATAGCATCCAGTGCCTTAATAGCTGCATCCTTCATCCCCGTTGAGAACGTTATCTTTAGGCCAGAAGTCTCCAGTATCTCTCTAGCTTTCTGGGAGTTTGTACCCTCTAGCCTAACCACCAAAGGGACCTTTAGTTCTCTATCTTTCAAGGCGGTGATAATAGCCTGGGCAATGGTATCACACCGCACGATACCGCCGAAGATATTCACCAGCACGGCCTTTAATCTTGGGTCTTCCAGGAGGACTCTGAAGGCCTGGGCTACCCTCTCTGCAGTGGCGTCCCCGCCTACATCTAGAAAGTTGGCTGGCCTGCCTCCGTAGAGTCTTATTATGTCGTTGGTAGCCATGGCTAGACCTGCACCGTTTACTAAACAGCCAATGTCTCCTTCCAACCCAACGTAGTTGAGACCATAACTGGAGGCCTCTGCCTCTATGGACTCCCTTGGGGATGGCCTGATACTGGATATCTCAGGGTGGCGGAAGGAAGAGTTATCATCAAAATCTGCCTTTACATCTAAGATGGAGAGTTGTCCACCAGGGGTAAGGGCTAGGGGATTAATCTCTAAGAGGGAGAGGTCTTCTTCTATAAAGGCTTTAGAGAGATTCATTATCAGACCGGCAGCATCCCTTAGTACCGAACCACTAATACCCAAAGAAGAGGCCATCCTGCGGGCCTGGAAGGGATGGAGACCAAAAAGGGGGTCAAGTGGCTCCGTAAAGATTAGCTCTGGAGACCTCTTTGACACCTCCTCTATCTCCACACCCCCTTCTGGACATCCCATGAGTAAAGGGGTGGCGCTCTTCCTGTCCACTATAAAGGCTACATACAGTTCCCTATGGATAGGAACCACTTCCTGAACCAGAACAGCCCTTACTTCCTCCCCTTCCAGGGTGGTCTGGGCGGTGACGAGCCTGGAGCCTATGAGCTTTTCTGCGTAAGACCTAGCCTCTTCAGGGCTGTTTACGACCCTGATGCCCCCTGCCTTGCCCCTTCCTCCTGCCAAGACCTGGGCCTTTATAACGGCCTGGGGATTGCCCAGATGGCGGAAATTGTCCCCTGCCTCTTCAGGGCTATAGGCTACCAAGCCCCTAGGAAAATGGCTATCGTATCTTTTCAGAAGCTCTTTGGCTTGATATTCATACAGTTTCAAGATGCCTTCTGTGTCTCAAAGAGTTCTGGAAGATGTTTCTTTGTCTGCTCCAGCATCTCCTCGTGAGAGACCACCGTTACCCTTCCCCTGGCGTACTGCTCCGTTACCCAGTCCCTTATCTTTATGATACCAGGGTGGGATTTTGTCAATTCATCTCTTACGCTCAGGTTGGTCTTTATCCAGTGGAGGATGCCGGCTGCCCCTGACTTGTCATTAACAGCCACTCCTGGAGGGATCTTCAGGAGTTTTCTTGTGTCAAAGATGTTGTATATCTCCTCATTCTTAAGGAGGCCGTCCAGGTGTATACCTGCCAGGGTCACATTAAAGTTTTCACCAACCAGGGGTTGATTGGGGGGTATATGATGCCCTATCTCCTTGCGGAAATACTCTGCTATGTCTGTTATTATGGTGGTATCAATACTATCATCACCCCTTAGGGACATATATTCGATGACCAGGGCCTCTATGGGGGTATTACCCGTTCTTTCACCTATTCCTAAGAGGGTGCCATTGACACCACTACAACCATAAAGCCAGGCGGTGGTGGCGTTAGAAACGGCACAGTAGAAGTCGTTGTGACCGTGCCACTCTAATTTCTGAGAGGGAACTTTCGCAAAATGGATAAGTCCATAGATTATCCCTGGTACGCTCCTGGGGAGCATGGCCCCTGGGTATCCCACGCCGTAACCCATGGTGTCACAGACCCTAATCTTTACAGGAATCTTGCTTTCCTCTGAAAGTTTCATGAGCTCCTGGGCAAAGGGCACCACAAAGCCGTAGAAATCTGCCCTGGTGACGTCTTCAAAGTGGCAGCGAGGGATTATACCTTCCTCCAGGGCCGCCCTCACTATGTCCAGATACTCCTCCAGGGCCTGTTGGCGACTCTTTCCCAGTTTGAGAAAAATGTGGTAATCTGAGGCAGAGGTAAGGATGCCCGTCTCCTTTAGACCCATCTCCTTCACCAGCTTGAAGTCCTTTTTGTTGGCCCTGATCCATCCTGTGATTTCTGGATAACTGTACCCCTTTTCAAGGCATTTATTTACGGCCTCTTTATCCTTGTCCGAATAAAGGAAGAATTCACACTGCCTTATAAGACCTCTTTTGCCCCCCAGTTGGTGGAGCATCTCGTAGAGGTCCACTATCTGCTTTACGGTAAAAGGGGGACGGGACTGCTGACCGTCTCTGAAGGTGGTGTCTGTGATCCATATCTCCTCAGGGGGGTCCATAGGGCTCAGCCTATAGTTAAAGGGGACCTTGGGGACCTGCCCATAGGAGAATATATCTCTAAAAAGGTTAGGCTCTTTTATATCTTGGAGTTCAAAGGTGTAGTCGTCTTGCTCCAGGCATCGCCTAAGGTCGTTGAACCTCAACATAATATTAACTCCTTAAGTACCGAATGGCGTGGGTAATTAATCTATAATAATTAATTTTAACAAAGTAAAACTCTATATGTCAAGGACAAAGCCCCCTTCCCAGCAATACAGGGGTTGATTTGGCCGTGATAGTGCTGTAAAATCGACCTTTAAAATGGATATTCCTTATCCTCTTTAGGAGAAGGACCTTGAAGTTAATAGCTTTCTTAACGCTTTTTTTGAGCGGTTGTGCCGTCTCTTTCCCTCTGGCCGGCCCTGTTAAGCCCCTGGAGGAAACGGTAGTCTCTGGGGAGGGTAAGGATAAGGTACTCATTGTGGAGGTCTCAGGCATCATCTCTGATAAAGAAAGGAGGGGGCCCCTCAGGCTCCAAAGTGAGCCCAGCATGGTGGCAAGGGTAAGGGAGGAGTTGAAGAAGGCCGGGAAGGACGAGGACATCAAGGCCCTGGTTATCAGGATAAATAGCCCAGGGGGAACGGTAACGGCCAGCGATATAATCTATCACGAGATAGAAAGCTTTAAGAAAGAGAGGTCTGTAAAGGTAGTGGCCTGTCTCCTGAGCCTGAGTACCTCAGGGGGTTATTATGTGGCAGCCTCTGCTGATAAGATAGTAGCCCATCCTACCTGCGTCACAGGCGGTATTGGGGTAATGCTGATAAAGGTTAACATGAAAGTCCTGATGGAGAGGATAGGTTTAGAGAATGAGACGGTGAAATCTGGGGATAAAAAGGATTCCATCCTACCCTTCCGTTCCATGAGTGACGAGGAGAGGGAGGTACTGCAGGAGGTTATTCGCACCCTCCATGAGCGGTTTATTACTGTAGTAGATGGTTCCAGGCCCGAGGTGGATATAAAGCATAAGAAGGAGCTGGCAGATGGGAGGGTTTTTACAGCTCAGCAAGCCCTGGAGCTCCACCTGGTGGATGAGATAGGTTATCTCGATGATGCCATAGAATTGGCCAAAAAAGAGGCAGGCATAAAGGAGGCCAGAGTAGTGATGTATCGTAGGCCTTTCGGTTATAAGGACAACGTCTATTCCTTGAGCCAGGAGTCCGCCTCAGGCGGAGAGACCCTGAATCTCATAAATATAGAATTAGGCAACATGGCGGGTTATCTCAGCCCGGATTTTATGTATCTGTGGATGCCTTAGGATTTGTAGGCTGTGGGGTAAATCTTCAGGCTGTATAGTAAGGCTGGATGAACCCTGTAGCCGCACTCTTTATAGCGACGTATAAATTCTACTCCTCTTCGATGGCCGAGTCCTCTACTAACTCTTCTTTTTCGAACTCTGCCCCTACTACAGAGAAAAATCTCTTTTTCACGGCATCAGCCGTTACCTTGAGGAGGGCCTTTTTGTCGCTTACCGTGCCGAAGATGCCTAGTTCGATGGTTCCGGCCGCCATAGTGGCATGCCCGCCGGCATTCTTTCCAAAGGCCTTCTGGAGTAGAAGTGCAAGGTTTACCCTGGGGTCCCGGCTCCTGGCCGATAGGTATACCTTGTCCTCGCAGATGCCCGATACAAGGACTGTGTCTACACCTTCCAGTTGAAGCATCACCTCCGCCGCCTGGGGTAGGGCATCTCTGTCGTTAATAAACTCTACAAAGGAAGCTAGATATGAACCACGGATCTCCCTGTTGCGGATGGCCCTACCGATTATATCCAGGGTCTCGGAGCTCATAGGCGGGTTTTCTATATCCTTCAGAAGGTTCAGGTCAATTAAAGGAGAGAGGAAGGTAACGGCCTCCATATCTTTAGCCGTGGCGTTTCTTGTAAAGTCCTGGGTGTCCACCTTAATCCCGTAGAGGAGGGCGGTAGCCAGGGGTGGATCTGGCTTTATACCAAAGAGTCTTATATATCTGGTCATTATGCTGGAGGTAGCCCCTATCTTAGTCTCTATGTCTATAAACCCCCCTTTTACGGTGCTTACATCTGTTTGGTGGTGGTCTACGATAATGTCGGGAACAGTGCCTTCTGGGAGTATATTATTCTTGGAGGGGGTGGAGGCCTCTATTAAGGCGACTTTACCCGCGGAGTTCAGGATGTCTCTAGCCTCCTGGGAGGAGTCTAGTTGAATGAGATTTGTCTCCAGAAGGTTTACCAGGGCCCTATTCTGCTGGTGACCTATATTACCTCCATAATATATCCTGCTCTCTACTTCACATTTTTCTGCAATACGTTTAAGGGCGAGTCCTGAGGCTATGGCATCGGGGTCAGGATTGTCCTGTAGGAAGATGGCCAGCCCCCTGGTGTTGGCCCCTTTAATCTCTCTTGCCAGGGCTATTACTGATTGCCTTTGGGCGGCTGCCTCCAGTTCTTCCAGGACAGCCTTGGCCATTATGGAACTGCATTCTACTACTACATTCGACCCGCTTTGTCTCAGGGCAGCGGCCTCTTCTGGACCACTAGCTACGGTGAGTACAAATTTCTCTGGAAACTGCCTTCTTACCTCTTTCAGGGCCTTCAGATTAGCTTCATGGTCTATACCAAGGATGGCTACAACAGAGGCCTTCTCCAAGAGGGAGGCGGGGGGGCGGGTCGGCTCTGCCCTAACGACCGTTATATTGGGGTTTATCTGCTGGACCAGTGCTAAGGTGTTTTCGTCCTTCTCACACAGGGTGAGTTCATTGCCCTCTTCACTGAGCCTCTGGACGATATCCTTACCTGTCAGGTCACAACCTAAAATGGCGTACATAAAAAGCCTCCTAATTACAGATTGAACATAGAATTTTAGGGTAAAGGCGCCTATTTGTCAATACTTGGTTAGAAATTAATTTAGTCGGATAGAGCCTATTTTGCAGTACTACTGAAGGAATTTCTTGAAATCTACGAGCCCTTTTGTTAGTATAGGGCATCGGTGGAAGAGGATGAATGTAAGAATATAGATAGAAAATACTTATCGGAAAGTCTGCTACTTCTTTCATGCCTCCCACAGCCGAAGAGGATTCTCCTTGGATGCGGCAATATTGATTCCCTTTCTTCTTATTATTGGGCTTGCGGTGGGGAGTTTCTTAAACGTATGCATATATAGAATACCTATAGGTAAGTCTATCATCCGTCCAGGTTCCTTTTGTCCCCTTTGCAAGAAGCCTATAACATGGTACGATAATATCCCGATAATCAGCTACGTGCTTCTCGGTGGCAGATGTAGGTGGTGCAAGGAGGCTATAAGTCTCCGCTATCCTATAGTAGAGTCTTTAACTGGGGCCCTTTTTACCCTCTTCTTTTATTATCTTGTAATTAAGACAGGGGAACACTTAGAGGTCTATGTTATTTACACCCTCTTAGGATGTGCCTTAATAGTCTCCAGCTTTATTGACATGGAACTGTACATTATACCCAATGAGATTACCTATGCGGGCATGGTCTCAGCCCCCCTTTTTAGCCTTCTTTTTCCTTCCCTTCATCATTCAACTGACAATCTCAGGGTGTTCAACCTGCTGGGCAGTGTAAGACTCGATGCCTTAGCCGCATCCCTTCTAGGTATATTAATCGGAGGCGGGCTTGTACTTGTGTTTGGGGTGTTAGGAACCCTGTTACTACGCAAAGAGGCTATGGGAATGGGGGACGTGAAGCTGATGGCCATGGTTGGGGGGATAATGGGTTGGAAGCCAGCCGTGGTCATATTCTTTCTTGCCCCCTTCTTTGCCCTTGTTGTGGCTATACCTCTTTTGTTTCTGGGAAAGGGGCGCACTATACCCTATGCCCCCTTTTTGTCCCTGGCTACCCTAGTTTCTATACCGCTCCACGAGCCCTTTGTCCGTTTCCTGGATTCACGTTTATATCTGTTCTCCGAGCTCTTAAGGGAACTTTTATAGGAATTTACTATGAGGGGTGGAAGGTCTTTAGGCTTAAAAAGGAGAAGCATATGTACATTAAGCGCTGTTATATCTTCAAGTTAGGGGCCATTCTTACCTTCGCTGGTCTCCTTTTCGGTGGCTGCGGGGGGCAGCAGAAGATACTAGAGGAGCAGGTCTCTCGTCAGAACGAGACCATTCAGGATTTGCAGAGGCAGAATGCTGAGCTCCAGGCAAGACTGGCGGAGAAAGACAACAAGGCCGCCGAAGAGTATAAAAACCTAGATAAATACAAGCAGATGCTGGAGGGGCAGCTTAAGGATACAGGGGCCACTGTAAAGAGCAGGGGCACTCAGCTAGTTATTTCCCTCCCTTCTTCTAAGCTCTTCGATGCAGGACAATATACCCTTAAGCCCCAGGCCAAAGAACCCTTGTCTAAAATAGCCAAGGCACTCACCGCCAACTTTCCTACGGCAGTTATCAGGGTAGAGGGGCATACAGATAATCAACCCTTAAAGAAATTGAAAGATAAGTTTAAATCTAACTGGGAACTTTCCTCTGCCCGGGCGGCCTCTGTCTTACACTACTTCGTGGAGGAGTGCCGCATGGACCCCAAGAGGGTATATCTGGCAGGTCTAGGAGAACACCACCCTGTGGATAATAACGCCACTAAGCAAGGTAGGCAGAAGAACAGACGGGTGGAGATAGTAGTCCTCACCAGGGAGAGTATATGATAGCCGTTGTGGACTACGGCATGGGTAATCTGAGAAGCGTCCAGAAGGCCCTAGAAAGGGTAGGTGCTCAGGCCAAACTGGTAGAAAGACCTGAAGAACTAGAAGCCGCTGAGAAGCTTGTGCTTCCAGGGGTAGGGGCCTTTAAGGATGCCATGGAAGGGCTGAGGGATAGGGGTCTCATAGGGCCTATCCTTAGACATATAAGAGAATCCAGGCCCTTTCTGGGCATATGCCTCGGCCTTCAACTTCTTTTTACAGAGAGTATGGAA
Source organism: Candidatus Brocadiales bacterium (assembly GCA_030586765.1). Classification (GTDB taxonomy): domain Bacteria; phylum Planctomycetota; class Brocadiia; order Brocadiales; family Bathyanammoxibiaceae; genus JAUQZZ01. The sequence continues at coordinate 16,987 of JAUQZZ010000008.1, forward strand.
GACGGCCTACATGACGGCCTCGATGTAATCCATGGCAGAGTGGTACGCTTTCCAGAAAACCACCTTAAGATACCCCACATGGGGTGGAATCGGGTGTCTTTTAAGAAGGACGTCCCTATTGCCAGGGGTATGCCTGAGGCTCCCTATATGTACTTTGTTCATTCTTACTATGTCTGCCCCGATGACCCCAGCGTCACCGTGGCTACTACAGATTATGGCAGTGAGTTTACCTCTATGGTCTGGAAGGACAACATCTTTGCCACCCAGTTCCATCCTGAAAAGAGCCAGGCCTATGGGCTGACCCTCCTAAGGAATTTTGCAGGCTTATGCTAGCCCTTAGGGCAGTCAGCTACAACTCTTGAATTCTTTTAGAGGAGGGAAAAGGAACTTGAAAGCGTATCTAAAAGGAATGAGACTCGCCATCTTTACCTTATTGGTGGTGGGTCTTATAACCTCTACCCTTTTTGCCGATGCCTCTACCGGCTGGAGGGGCTTCAACCTGGGGGTACAGGGAGGGCTTTCTGATGGCATCTTTTCCCTGGAAAAGTTTGAATTCAATCGCCTGGGCGACGTAAGTGCAGAGGTCAAGATAAAGAACATAGGCAAGGAGGATGCCAGTGTTGCCCTGAGTATCGCCCTCTTTGATTCAGAGAAGTCCCTCCTGACAAGCGTTTGTTTCACACCCCACTTCCTCAGGCCCAGGGACACAGAACATGCCATCCTTGAGCTTCCAGGGAGCGGCGAGGTCTTCTCTAAGATAAAATATTATCAACTGAGTATAGTGGAGCGAAGGGAAAAGGAATAAGATGTTAGTCATCCCCGCCGTAGACATTAGAGGCGGTAAGTGCGTCAGGCTTACCCAGGGCCGCTTTCAGGAAGAGACGGTCTATTATGCCGACCCTGTGGAGGCAGCACTGCGCTGGCAGGACGAAGGGGCAGAATACCTCCATGTGGTGGACCTGGATGGAGCCCTCTCAGGGGAACCCAAGAACATCCGTGTCCTGGAGCATATCCTGGGGGCAGTAGAGATACCACTACAATTCGGAGGCGGCGTCAGGACAAGGGAGACGGTCTCTAAGCTACTTCAAATGGGTGTTGATAGGGTAATCCTTGGTACTAAGGTGGTGGATTCTCCTGAGTTTCTTGTGGAACTCTGTTCAGAGTATAAGGGACGCATTGCCGTAAGTATTGATCAAAAAGAAGGTAAAGTGGCAGTGAAGGGGTGGACGAAATTATCTTCGACCCCTCTCCTGGACATGGCCAGGGAGGTAGAAAAGGCAGGCCCCAGGGCCTTAATCTTTACGGATATATCCAGGGATGGAACCCTCCAGGGCCCTAACACAAAGCTCCTTAGAAAATTGCTCAACACAGTAAAAACACCTGTAATAGTCTCTGGTGGCATAGGTAGCCTTGAACACCTGAGGGAGCTAGACCCCTTACCTATTGAGGGTGTGGTTATAGGGAAGGCCCTGTACACAGGGGCTGTCTCACTATCCCAGGCCATAGAACTCTGTAATCCCTTAAGGCCGACACCTCCTGGCCCTTGATATTTTAGCCCATCTTTGTTAAATGTTTATATTGTTGGAGGAGTCATGTCAAAGGTCCGCCAAAGGCCCAAGAGGTATCGGAGACTGATATGGCCCTTTATCAGAGTAAAGACATAAGAAACGTTGCCCTCCTTGGTCATGGTGCCTCAGGTAAGACAACCCTTATTGAGGCTATGCTTTTCAAGTCCGGCGCCATCCCTAGAATGGGCAGTGTAGAGGAAGGTAACTCTGTAGCCGATTTTGAACCGGAGGAGAAGGAGAGGAAATTCACTGTAAATGCCAAGCCTCTGCCCATCCAGTGGCAGAGCAGGATGATAAACGCCATAGATACCCCTGGTTATCCTGATTTTATTTCTCAGGCCATCTGTGCCTTGAGCGCCGTGGAGACAGGGGTTCTGGCTATCTCAGCTACAGGGGGCATACAGGTAAATACCAGGAAGTTCTGGTCTATGGCCGAGGAAAAGGGCCTTGCCCGCATCATCGTTATAACGAGACTGGATGGTGAGAACATTGATTTCCCTAAACTCCTCGAGTCTATCCAGGAGGCCTTTGGCCATGAGTGTATACCACTGAATCTCCCTATAGGTTGCGGCCAGGGCCTTAAGGGGGTGCTAAGTACACTGGAACTGCCCGGAGACATTCCTAAGGGTGTTATTGGTGACCCAGGTTCCACCCACGAGGCCCTGGTGGAGAGGGTGATAGAGGTGGACGATGAGGTGATACAAAGATATCTGGAGGGTAAAGAAGTAGGACTTGAGGAGATAAAAAAATGTCTTTCCAAGGCTGTTGCCCAGGGCCACCTGATACCTATCTTGTGTACCTCCAGCAAGAAATTAGTAGGGGTAGAGGAGTTATTGAATTTTGCGGCAGATTTTGCGCCTTCTCCCCTGGTAGCTTTAAGAAAGGGACTTGATATTGAGAAGGGCGAGGCTGTAGAGGTAAAGGCCCTGGAAGACGCACCCTTTAGTGCCCAGGTCTTCAAGTGTATCACTGACCCCTTTGTGGGCAAGCTCACCTTCTTTCGGGTATTCTCTGGTGTCCTGGATGGTGACCTGGGTTTTTATAACTCCCATACCAAGAAGAATGAGCGTGCAGGACAAATCTTCAAGGTCTTCGGTAAAGACCAGCAGGTGGCACAGAGGGCTGTAGCAGGAGACATTATTGCCATGTCAAAGGTAGAGGCCGTGAACATATCTGACACCCTTTGCAGCCCAAAGAGGCCCCTGCGCTTTGACCCCATCTCTTTCCCTTCCCCTATGGTCTCTCTGGCTGTGGAGCCCAAGAGTCAGGGGGCTGAACAGAAATTGAGCGGTGCCCTGGCAAAGCTGGCAGAGGAAGACCCCACCTTCAGGGTAACAAGAGACAGCCAGACCGGCGAGTTAGTGGTCACAGGAATAAGTAATCTGCATCTCTACATAATGCTCAACCGCTTAAAGAGACGCTTCGATGTAGAGGTGAACACCAGGGAGCCTAAAATCCCTTACAAAGAGACTGTTACAGCCAAGTCCGATGCCCAGTATAAACACAAAAAGCAGACAGGTGGCAGGGGTCAGTATGGCGAGGTTTATATCAGGATGGAGCCCTTGCCCAGGGGGCAAGGTTTTGAGTTCCTGGACGATGTAGTAGGTGGCAGGATACCAGGACAATATATCCCAGCCGTTGAGAAGGGGATAAGGGAGACACTGACTAGAGGGATACTGGCAGGGTATCCCATTGTGGACGTAAGGGTGGCCCTTTATGATGGCTCTTTTCACACGGTAGATTCCTCTGAGGCGGCCTTTAAGCTAGCGGCCTCAAAGGCCTTTCAGAAGGCCTTTATGGAGGCAAAGCCCGTCCTCTTGGAGCCTATCGTAAACATAGAGATAACCATCCCCCCAGAGTTCATGGGGGAGGTATCTGGGAACCTTACTAGCCGTAGAGGCCGTATAATAGGCATGGATTCCCTGGGACATCTGCAGGTTATTAAGGCCTCTATACCCATGGCTGAGGTCACTCGCTACGAGACAGAGCTTAAGTCTATGACAGGAGGTCAAGGCTCTTACACTGTAGAGTTCTCCCACTATGATGTCGTTCCTGCCCATATAGCACAGACCATTATTGCACAAGGCAAAAAGGAAGAGAAAGAGGAAAAATAGGTCTTAAGTTCGAGGCCCTTTTTCCCCCACGTAGCTTCTATGGCCCCGCAAGTACCTTACAAAATCATCTTGGAGACCCTCCCAGACGCCACTATAATACTTGACCCCCAGGGTAAGGTACATTTCATGAACCAAGCTGCCGAGAGACTTTATGGATTTCGGAGAGAGAACCTCCAGGGTAGACCCCTTCTAACCTTACCCGAAGACCTCAAGGACGAGTTCCTAAAGGTGCTTGCAAAGGTCAGGGAGGGAGAAGAGGCCGTTGATTGGGAGACCAAGAGGCTCCACAAGAATGGAAGGGTTATGGAGGTGAGCATAAGCCTCTCTTATGGCCAGGACGGCTCCTGGGCCCAGGAGTTCTTTATAGAAAGTTCCAGAGACATCTCTGGAAGACTCTGGTGGAGGGAAAAGATGCTGGAGGTGGAGAAGTTAACGATTCTGGGTAAACTCTCGGCCAGCCTGGCCCATCAATTGAATACCCCCCTCTCTGTGGCCCTTCTTAAGGTGGAAAGGGCCAAAGAGGCCCTGGGCAGCCAAAGCCCCCTCTACCAGGAGATGGAAGGTCTGAAGGAGAACCTACAGTCCCTGAGACTCTCTGTGCAAAACACCCTGGGTTTTGTCCGAAAACCAGTCCAGGAGAGATGGCCTGTAGAGTTGAATAGTATTCTAAAAGCGGTCACTACCTTCTACGAACCTGCTTTCCGGCAGAAGAAGATAAACTGCTTCCTGGACATCGCAGCCACCCAGGGGGTAAAGATCTACGCCAACTCCAGTGAGATAGAGACAGCTATATCCTGCCTCTTGATGAACAGCCTTGAGGCCCTCTCAAAGGGAGAGATCAAACTCAGCACTTCCATCTTGAACACCAGGGAATTGGAAATCTCTGTGGAAGATAATGGCCCAGGCATACCTCAGGACGTCTTCTCTAATATCTTCGAACCATTTTTTACCACAAAGCATTACGGCACAGGACTGGGCCTTCCCATAGCCAAGAGGATAGTTGAGGAACACGGAGGCTACATCTTGGTAGAGAGCCAGGAAGGAAAGGGAACTGCTGTGGCCTTGAGGTTACCTTATTTGAGGACTAAGGATGTCTAGTCTGAAGATCCTCATCGTAGATGATGACCCTGAGATGGTCAGCAGCCTCTCAAGGGTTTTTGAGAAGGATGGGCTCGAGACCTTAGGTGCCTTGTCCGCTACGGAGTGCCTGGAAAGACTGGATAAGGAACCAGAGGTCTGTGCCGCCTTGGTTGACCTGGTTATGCCTGGGATGGACGGCATTACCCTCCTGGAGGAGATAAAGAAAAAAAGTAGTAGGGCTATCCCTGTCTTTATCATGACAGGTTATGGAACCATAGAATCGGCAGTAGAGGCCGTAAAAAAGGGGGCAGAGGACTATTTACTGAAGCCCTTCCAGGAAGAAATCCTGCGGAAGAAGGTCCTAAAGGCTATAGATATGCTCCAACTGAGGAAAGAAGTGGCAGAGCTCAGGGCCCTGGTTAGGGAGATTCCCGAGGGACTGATAGTCTCTTCAGAAAAAATGAAGAAGGTACTGGAGAGGGCTATGGCAGCCGCGGTGAGCGATGCACCTATACTCATCCATGGAGAGACAGGCAGCGGCAAGGAGGTCCTTGCCAGGGCTATCCATCATCGTAGTCCCTATGCCCAGGGCCCATTTGTGGGGGTAAACTGCGCTGCTATACCCAGGGAGCTTATGGAGAGCGAACTTTTTGGTCACAAGAGGGGTGCCTTCACCGGTGCGGTGAGAGATTCTCAGGGCCTCTTTGTAGCCGCCTCTGGAGGAACTATCTTTTTGGATGAGATTGGGGAGATGCCCAGGGAGCTTCAGCCTAAGCTCCTCAGGGCCCTGGAAGAGAGAAAGGTAAGGCCCCTTGGAAGCACCAAAGAGGAGGAGGTCCATGCCAGGGTTATCTCCGCTACCAATAGGGCTGTCGAGGAACTTAAAACCCAGTATCTTCGCCAGGACCTCTTCTATCGTATCTCTACCGTCATCATAGAAATACCTCCCCTCAGGGAAAGGCCTGAGGATATCCCTGTGCTGGCCAACCATTTCCTCTCAAGGTTCGCCAGGAAATATAACAAGGACGTTAGGGATATAACTCCAGGTGCCATGAAGGCCTTGGCCAGACATCCCTTCTTGGGAAACGTTAGGGAACTGGAGCAACTGGTGGAGAACATAATCATATTTAAGAAGGAATATGACCCCGATGTCACGGAGGAGGACGTGCTTAAGGCCATTGGTAAAGAGGCCGGCCCTATGCCTATTAGGGAAATGACTTCCTTGAGCCTTAAGGAGATGGAGAAATATGCCATAGAGCAAGCCCTGAAGGTGTGTAACAACAATAAGACGAAGGCCTCTCACCTATTGGGGCTCTCCAGAGATAAACTCTACCGTAGACTTAAGGCCTACGGGATAAAGCCTTGATTTAAGACAGTTTCCTCCAATCTTGTATTATTTTATGACACTAGCAGAACCCTGCTCCACAGGTGGAGCAATCTTTAATAAGGTAAAAAAGGAGGGTCTTATAAGTCTTTTTATAGCAACGGCTTCTTCTCCTGAAAAATACCCAGATTCTTAGACTGCAACCTTTTCCCTGGCATGATGGTTGCTCTATGCTATAATGGGCAGTAATAAGTCAGCTCTCTTCAAACAAGAAAGGAGGCAGGCCATGAAGAAGGTAGAAGCGGTAATGAGGGTAGACAAGCTGCATCCAGTAAAGGCAGCGCTCGAGGACCTGGGTTATCCTGGGATGACCGTTACCGAGGTCAGGGGTCACGGCACACAAAAGGGCATTACGGAAATCTGGCGTGGTAGAACCTTTAAGGTGGACCTGTTGCCAAAGATAAAGATGGAGATAGTAGTATCAGATGAGGATGTGGAGAAACTGGTTCAGACCATTGTGAACGTGGCCAGGACGGGCAATATCGGGGACGGAAAGATATTTGTGAGTAGCGTAGAAGATGCCATCCGCATCCGAACAGGAGAGACAGGCGAAAAGGCTATATAGTCCTTAGACCTGATTCAGAAAAGGAAAGAAAAGGGCAGCCCAGGCTGCCCTTTTCTTTTTGGCTCCTTGCCATCAACTACGTCAATGGCTTTTTGGAGTCCATTGACCGTGTCAATGGGTTTATACCAGCGATGCGGTCGCTGGACTCCATAATTAGATGCTCAAGCCTTTCCAGCTTTTAACATAAATATAAATACACAACGCTCATCTTATGGTATTGAAAAAGCTCTTTTTAAGCGTTTCTTTCCATCATATCCAATGGTGTGATTTCTAAGATATTGTATTATCGTATCTCTATCTATTCTTGATAAGCTACTGCTTAGAATTTCTTTATAGATGGATTCCCAAGTAATCCGAATGAATCTCATCCTTTGGTTTTCGCACAGATGCTTTTTAAAAATTGTCTCGATTTCCTTCTCTTGTTTCGACAATACCAAGTTGACAAGATAAAAATCTAAATCTTGTTGTTTCGCTATCCAGGTTCCAAGCAACCAGAATCGCAATAGCTCATACTTCTTCTCATCTATTGCAACAGTTTCGTAATCCGACTTAAAGACCTTTAAGAACCAGTTGTAGCCACCGGTTTCATATTTCTTAGAGTTACTCTTATCACTGGGAACTGTTTCGTTTCCGGCTGTTAATTTTGCCTCAATAAAGAACAGTGCATTATCAGTTTTGATTATAATATCAGGTTCTGAACCTCTTTCTATTTCCTCACCAAATTCTTTTCTTGCTTTATTTAATTCAGACCA